>JANWWA010000010.1:114230-117615 GCA_025056565.1 Chloroherpetonaceae bacterium
TGGATACTTCTTTGCAAGTTGAGCGGAATTGTAAGGCGAATAATCTAATACGACGCGGGACGAGGCGTATCGCTTGCCCTGAACTTCGTATTCATATTCGATTTTCGTGGTTCCACCTTCGCTGTCGTCAATGAACTCGGAGCGCGTGATTTTGCCTGTGGTTTCTTGCCAAGCAATTTGCGAGAGCGTCTGCTGTTTGCGCCAAACATAGACAGCGCCTCCGAACCAAAGCGCCGCCATCAAAGCAAGTGCCACACCGATGACTTTGGCAGCGGAAAAATCTGCGTGTTGCATTAGAGCGATGGTTGCGTTGAGCGGAAGATACAGTAAATTGGCACAAGAAGTTTCCGCAGGGGACTGGCACAGGTAAAAGTTGAAGCAAAGAAAGCAAAGCACACTACGGGCTGTAAGAGATGGCAAATGGACAGTTCTCACTCCTGATTGGCAAAAGACTTGCTTGTCCTCACTTCTGCCAGCATTTGCATGTTCAAGCGCTTCTTGAGTGCTCAAGACCGACGACGAAAGAGTTTTTCAAAAACGTGAAGGATGCACGGTTCAAACTCAGCTCACTCACTACGCGGGTTAGGGGAAACGCTTTCCTTTGCGCGCTCGTCCAGCTCCTTTCCAGCCGTAAACCAGTCAATTTTTCGCGTCAGATACATCACCAGCGCAAGCGTGACAAAAAGCAGCAAGCTCCCTAAGAGCAAGGCGTAATCTTGCAACTGCAAAATCGTAAAGAGAAAGCCATAGAGAATCGCCAGCACGCCCGCAATGAAAAGCGCTGCCACTCCACTTTTCAAAACACTCTTTGCATAGCCTGTGATGAGACCAATCACCGCAAAGCTGGAGACCAAATATGCCCAGTTAAAGCCAATTTGCTCCGAGAAAGAAAGTAGAAGCACATAGAAAATCACCAGTGCCAGCCCGATAAGCAAATACTGGATAGGGTGAATAGCGATGCGGTTCAAAAGCTCCGTCATAATGAAGGCAAGGAAGGTCAGCCCAATGAACATAATTGCGTATTTAACTGTGCGCATATTTTTCTGGTATTCATCAATCGGCAAAAGCAAACGCACGCCAAAGGCTGAGTGGTAGATGCGATATGCATTGCCAATCCACGCTTGCGGATAGTTACGATTGAGATGCAGCACCTTCCACGACCCTGAAAAGCCACTGCTGGTCGCATTAAGCGGTTGCTCAGGCAAGTATGCGCCGATGGCACTCGGATTAGTCCAGCTCGATGAGATTTTCACCGTGGTTTCTTTGCCAACTGGCACGACCATAAAGGCTTCACTGCCATTGAGATGAAGCGTTGCCGAAAATGTGTGGAGCGCACTAGAGGAATCTTTCAGTGTCGGGTCGCTCAGCTTAATGCTCACACCACCGCTTAGCGAAGAAGAGAGGGTGCTTGGAGAGTCAGAGCCGTATTCGGCATCAATGACAGAGCGCATAGGTGGCTTGGAGAGACTGGGTGGGATATTGCCAATCACTTCACGGGAAAGCAAGCCCGGGTTTGCATACTGCGTTTTGTCGTCCCACACGATGGGAATTGCCTCACGAATGCCTCTCAGGTCGCTAATACCGATAGCCAGTGTAGCCTCGTGCCAGAGGATATGTTCAGGCTGCTCAAGTGAGAGCGATTGCAGTTCCAAGAGTGAAAATGTGCCAGAGAGCTTGACCGTAGCGCTGTAGAGCGGAATGTCGTAAATGCCACGGTGGCGAATTTCAGGTCTAAGGTCAGCGCTAAGCTCAAGCGTTTGAGGCAAAAGATGGAGGTATTGCACTGTTTCACCAAGTTTTCGGGTGAGGGTTTTGCCTTTGTCGTCCGTTTGCTGCTCGAGCTGAACCAGTTTGTAGGGAACAATCAGTACAGCGCCTGCAATGATTTGTAAGCCACCCCACTTTTCGCTCACCTCTGCTACAGCATTATTGCGGCGGTCTTCACGCTCGCGGATAAGTCCCTCAATCATTGCGGTCGGAATAAGTAAAATGAGCGTTAGAATGGCAACCACAGTGATGCGCAGGCCGACCGAAGCACGAAGCGAAAAACTCATCTGAAAGATGTTTAGTTTGTAGTTTGATGCGAATCGGAGTGTGCTGTAGGTCAAAAGTCGCGGTGCATGACGCATCTGGCAAACTGCATCAGTTTTTCGCGCCCTTCTTGGTGGGGCAACTTGGCAGCGATTTTCAGGGCTTTTTGGAAATCGGTTTCAATGAGTTTGCGGGCTTCATTGAGCACACCGCAGCGTTCATAGACGGCTTTCACCTCTGAGACGCGCTCCCTTTCAATGCCTTTGTGGGCAATAATGTGTTGCAACAGCATTTTATCTTTGCCTTTCGCCAGCTCTAAGGCTTTGAGCAGAAGAAAAGTTTTTTTGCCTTCCATCACATCGCCGCCCTCGACCTTGCCCGACTTGTCGCCTGCCATAATATCCAACAAATCATCTTGCACTTGAAAAGCTTGCCCAATCAGCTCTCCAAAGTGACGCAGGGCTTTGGCTTGCGCCGCCGTGGCATTTGCTGCCAGTCCGCCTAACTCCAGCGAGACAGAAATCAGTCGACCGGTCTTTTTGGCAATCATCATTAGGTATTCGTCCAGCGTAACATCAGAGCGATGTTCAAACTCCTTGTCGTAAGCTTGTCCTTCACAGATGACCGCAACGGCATCTGTAAAAATGCGGAGAATTTTGGGAAGGTGTGCACTTCTGGTACGTAGCAGGAGCGAATACGCAACGGCATGCATCACATCGCCTGTGAGAATAGCCGTATCAGTATCCCACTTTTTATGGACAGTGAGCCGACCGTGTCGAAGTTCGGCTTTGTCCATAATGTCATCGTGAATCAGTGTAAAGTTGTGCAGCACCTCTACAGCCAGCGCAACAGGCAAAGCAGGCTCGCTTTTTCCAGAAATGGCTTCTGCGCCTAGCAAAGCAAGAATTGGGCGAATGCGTTTGCCTTTGCCTTGTAGGATATAGCGTGCAGGTTCGTAGAGCGAGTCAGGTTGATGTTGAAAGAGCTTAGCAAGTTCGCGATTGATGCGTTGTCGATAGGCGTCAAAAAGACTTGCCCAATCGGGCGAGCCAGTGGCAGTGCGAAGAGCCATCAAACAGGTGAGTGCCGAAAGGTTTGTTGAACAAGAAAATTTACTGCAAAATTAAAACGAGATTTTTTCTTGCTGAAATTTAGGGGATAGCGTAGGCTTGCGCCGTGTGTTGCGCTCCCAAAACACGCCATCTTCATAGCCTTGAATGGATTGGTCACGCTCGGCGATGTCGAGCCGCTTTGCCGCAAGACAGCAGTAGGTTGGGTCGATTTCAATTCCAATGAAGCGGCGACCGAGTTTCTTTGCCACCACTGCCGTCGTGCCTGAACCGAGAAACGGGTC
>JANWWA010000011.1 GCA_025056565.1 Chloroherpetonaceae bacterium
CCCCACGAGACGCCTGAAATGGCTCTTGCTTCTCGCCTCCGCGCTACGCGATAATCTTCTTCCACTAAGTCGGGCAGCTCTTCCAAGAAAAAGTTTTCAAATGCTCGCTTTCCATCCTTTGAATTGACATAATACGACTGATGTTCGCTGGGCATCACGACCACCATTTCTACGATTTTCTTTTTTGCGATGAGTGAATCCAGCAAGCGGTCTAGCTCAATCTCGCGCCAAATCATCGTTGAGCCGCCCTGTGGGTGCAGCAGATACAGTGCAGGATACAGCCGCCGCCTTTCTCTAAGAAACGATGGTGGCAAATAGACGCTCACCGTCATCTTTCGCCGCATATAGGCCGAATTGATTTCCAAATCAAAAAAGCGCGACTGATTGCCGATTTCCAACCATTTTCCATTCTGAAGCTGGAAGTATCGTTCATCGTGACCGAGGTAATTGGATCGATTCTGCCACTCAATCTCAGAATCATAGTCCGCCACTACCACATCTTTGGAGACTTGATAGACTTGAAAATCGTGGTAGGTGATGCGCGCACCCGCTAAACGCTGCGTGATGGTTTGCGCAAACAGTTTTTGTTCTGTGTAGCTTGTGCCGTTGTTGAAATATCGCTCGGAGACAAGGCTCATATACGCTTCGGGCTGTCGCGAAATCAGCATCGTATCCATCACCTCCACAGTGCGACGAATGAGACGCGCAATGCTGTCGGCTGCAAGCGTAGCTGGCTGTCCTAAGACGCTGCGCAGCGCAGTTTTCGTGTAGATGCCTAGCTGCTTTTTATCTTTTCCACCTCCTGCATAAATGCCTCCATCGAGATTATTGCAGAACACGCGCACCGCCAGTGTGTTAGGCTTATCATATTGAATGAGCGAATCAGGAATAAGATAGACGCGCAGTTCGCCATCTGCAGGATTTTTTACATCGCCTGTTTTACCAATCAGTTTGCCGTTGAAGTAGGCTTCATCAATGCTATTGATGCGACCAAGTAGCAGGTAGAGGGGCTTGCCCGCTGCTGTCTTTGGCACCAAAACGGTTTTTCGGTAAAGCGCTAGCCCAGAAAAGCCGCGTAAGACTTCATAGTCGTTCCAGAAGGCTGGCACGGGCACCCTGAGCCAGTTGGAATCGCTGTAAGCTGGCAAGAGCGCTTCGCTACTGGCAGCATAAAATCCGAATGTAATGCGCCACTCTCCGCTGAGCGAGATGGCGACTTCCCCTGACGCATTGGTTTGCGCGCGTGGGGAATGTGCGCAAAGTAACAGCATCGCTGCCAGCGTCAGTATTCCAAGATACTTGCTCATTCCTTGCGATGTGGCACTTGTGATTGCGCTGTGTGTTCTGAGATGATTTTTTCAGTGGCTATCTCTTGCGGCGGTTTGGTTGCAGGAAGCGGCAAGTCAACTCGATTTAGCGGTAGGGCATCCTCGGGTAGCATTATGGGCACAGGTTCTGCCGCTTCCACTCGGTCTGACTTTGTTTCTGCTTTTTGGGGTTCAGCGATGGTTCTCGCTGGCTCTGACCTCGTTTTACCAATGGTGCCGCTATAAAAGAGCCAGTTCACTTCTGCCCCAATGAGGAAAATCAGCGAATTGATGTAGAGCCAGACCAGCGTTGCCAAGCTTTTTGCCAGCACCGTATAACCTTGTCCATAGTATTGATATTTCAGGTAATCGCCATACCAGAGGCACACTACAATCCATAGTGTGGCCATCAGCGTTGCGCCGGGCAAGACATGGCTCAGCCTTTGTCCAATTCTGAGCGAGAACTTGTAGACAAGCAGTGCAGAAAGTGTCATAACCAGAAAAGCAATTGGGAAGCGCGTCCACTCTACCAGATGTCCCAGCCAGCGCAGCCTGAATTGCTTTTCGAGCATTTTCTCCAGCTCCGCCCCAAAGAGAATGAGGCTGAACACGATGCCTAACGCTAAGCTAACCAGCAAGACCAACTCTGCTGCAACCAACTGACGGCGCACGAAGCTGTATTCCAGCTTCATATTGTAGATGCGTTCCATTGCTTTCATTACAGTCGTAAAGACGGCAGCGGTTGAGAAGAACGAGAAGATGAGACTGACGGTGAAGATACCTTCTCGCCGTTCTGCCAGCACTCGGTCAATTGTTTGGTCAATAGGCTGATAGACTTCTTTCGGCAAGACCGCTCCCACAAGGTCGGAAATCAGCAATGCTGTTTTCGGAGATTGAATCAAGCTCATCAAGCTGACAAAGAGCAAAATCGCTGGCACAATTGCCAGCGCAAGGTTATAGGCCATTTCCGCCGCCAATCCTAAGCAGTCGTCTTGATCCAGTTTTTTGACAAAGATTCTAGCAATGCGCAGCACTTTTTTCATTTCGCGCTCCCAGTTGGTGTTGCAAAGTTAGATGCTATGCTCCAAATACGAAACCTTCATTATTAAAGTTCTTTGACGTATCAAGCCACTGTGGCGCACTTGCCGCACCCAGTTTTAACGAAGATGTAACTTGCGATTGGCTGCATAATGTTGTAGTTTCACACACGCCGTTCAACTCTTGCAAACGCTAAACTGTAAAGACAGGAACTATGGAAACGCCCGCTAAAATGACTACCGTTACTGCCCAAGATTGGCAGAACCTGCGCACCCAGATTAATGAGCTTTTTGACATTACTCTGCGCTATGCCCAAATGGTCGCAAAGGAAGGCGATGCGATTTGGGATCGAGACCGCCCGAAGTTTTACAAACCTGCTCACCTTAGCATTGATGAAGCGATTGCTCAATACGAAGCGCAACTTGCTGAGTATGAAGCCGTCCGCCGCAAAGCATATCTAGACAATTACACCAAACTCAAAGCTGACAGTGTCGACCGCGTTGCAATGATTGAGGAGATTATCACCAAGATTGCCGCCTTGCACGGTATTGACTTCAAGCTCCCCATCATTCAGTAAGTGGCGTGCCGACATCTATATGCCACCTTGCGTGGGAGTTGCCCTACGTGTGTTTAACAAAAATTTAATGCGCAGGCTGCACTTTATAGTTCAGGCGAGCCAGCAGATGTGCGTATATTTGCGCGGCTTTTGAACCACTATTGCCAAGCGCAACGTTTTGCGCGCTTCTATGCAGGAGCGTCAAACCATTCGCTGTATTTCTATCAACACGCATCGTGGCAGAGGACCAAAACTTCCTTACCTTTTGGCACAAGCCTCTTTGGACGAAGCAGAGCGCATTGAGCTGCTGCATGATACCCGTGCTTACACTTACTTTATCGCCGAGTGGTTGCATCAACACCGCCACGAGTATGATGTGGTTGGTTTGCAGGAAGTCTTCAGCGGCATTTTAGGTTTCGGTGACCGGCTCTTTCGCAAATACCGCCAGCGTGACCACTATCGGCTTATTGCTGGCTACCGCTCTGTGATTGCGCATGGGGTGGGTTTTGCAGCGTTCCGCTATGAGAACTTACTCCTGTCGCAACTTCAAAAGATTGGACAAACGCAAATTAATTACCTCTTGCCTGGGCGCGTTGCATTTCTGGCGGCTTGTGGCTTTACGCTTGCGCCTTTTGTTTTCAATGGTCAGGTAGTTTGGATTGGCAACACGCACTTGCATCCGTTCAATCCACGCGATCGGCAAGACCAAGCGCGTAGCATTGCAGCTGAGGTCAAAAAACACGGTGATGTGCCGATTCTCTTTATGGGCGACTTTAACACCGTACCTCCCGGCTGCCGCCAGACCGGTTTCCCAGCTGGCGACAATGATGTCAATAGCTACAAGAATGACCGCACGTTCGAGATTCTTGCTGAAGCTGGCTTACAGATGGTGAAGCACGAAGATTCCGAAGCCTTCTACACCTACCCAACTGGCTTGCCCAACCGAACACTCGATTACATTCTTTTCTCTCATCACTGGGAAGTTGAGCGCTATGAGGTTATCAAGGAATTTACTTTCTCTGATCACTACCCTGTGTTCGGCGAATTTCGCCTGAAGGATTAAGTTTGCGCGCAAATCAACCACTGTGTCAGATGCACCTTTTATCTCATTTTTACACTTTTCTTTCTGCTGTAGCTCTTTTCTGCTTTCTTGGAATGAGCACTGCAGCACAGGCACAATCGCGTGCTGTGATTGCCGCAGTGGGCGACCTTATGTGCCATGAGCCGCAACTTAAAGAGGCTTACCATAATGGCACTTACTCTTTCGACACCTGCTACGCCTTGATTGCGCCCTTTCTCACAAAAGCAGATATTGCAACCGGCAATCTTGAAACGGTTCACGCTGGCAAAGCGCAAGTTTTTACAGGCTATCCTCGCTTCAACACGCCAGACGAATTTTCGCTAGCAGCGAAGCGTGCTGGCTTTAGCTTTCTCACCACCGCCAACAACCACGCTTACGACCGCAACACTATCGGCATTATCCGCACCCTTGATGTGCTAGATAGCTTGGGCATTCTCCACACTGGCACCAGTCGTAGCGACAGCCTTCGTGCAAAGCCTGCTTTGTTCAACATTCGCGGCATCAAGTTAGGCTGGCTGGCTTACACGACCTTTTCCAACGACACCATCCCTGCTTCACACCGTGCGATGCTCAATCTTTACGACACCACGCATATCAAGGCTGACATTTCATGGTTGCGCAGCTTGCCCGATAGCCTGCGTCCCGATAAGATTCTGCTTTCGCTACACTGGGGATATGAATACGAATTGATGCCCCGCGATTCTCAGCGTAAGATGGCGCGCTGGCTTTTCGAAGCAGGCGTAGATTATATTTTAGGCTCTCATCCACATGTAGTTCAGCCCACTGAGCGTGTGACGGTTTCCCGCAACGGCACGCCAACTGAGTGTTTCATCATTTACTCAATGGGAAATTTTCTCTCCAATCAGCGACAGTTGCCCCGACCGATGGGGATTATCGTCTATCTGACACTGGAAAAGGACTCAGCGGGCACGGTGCATCTTCGGAATACGGAGTATGTGCTCACCTATGTGCACCTTACAAAGCGTGCAGCTAAGGCCTCATCAGGCACACCACGCACGCGTGTGATTTTACCTTTGGCTGCATGGTGCAAGGGTGAAACAGCAAAGCTCTTGCCAGCCAGCGTAGTTACAGATATGCGCACGATGCAGCACGACATCGAAGCGCGGTTTCAGAAGTCCGATACACTCTTTAAACCCTTGCCCTATACTTTCCCTTGAAAGGCTTAGCTGGCTCTTAAAAACCTCCTTAACCTCTCCCTCTGGAAGGAGAGGGACTATGCTTGCTCCCCTCTCCCTTACAAGGAGAGGGGGCGGGGGTGAGGTGAGGCAGGTCGCAACCGCAAAAAGTGATTCAGGCAGCGAATAACGATAGCAGGCTTTGAGCTTACCAAGCATGCCCAGTCTCAGATGCGAGAACGCCGCATTGAGGCCGCTTGGATTGCCACAACGCTTGAAGCGCCAGAGCGGGTTGAAGTTCTTGCTGATTCAAGTGGAAATGTGCATTATCTCAAACGCATTGAAGCCTTTGAGCATCGGTGGCTGAGGGTGATTGTCAATCCGAATGCATCGCCACAATCACGCTCTTTTTTGATAGAAGGGTCAAATGAAACTCATCGTGCACAAAGACGATGCGCTGTATTTGCGCTTGGATGAGTCGGAAATTGTAGATTCGGAGGAAGTCAGTGATGGGATTATTCTCGACTACAATCGCAAGAGACAGGTAGTGGGCATTGAGATTTTGAGGGTGAGTGAGCGCAGCCCTGATGCGCTTTGGCAGGTGCTGTTGGAGACGGTGTAACCTCACTGACCCTACCCTGTTTTTGCTTGTGAGCAAACTTTGTAAGGAGAGGAGTCGGGGGTGAGGTAGAAGTGCGTGCCAGTCCATTATTTTGTATCTTTGATTTTTTCAACGCTTTCATGCACCATTATGCGCATTCAATATCTATCACGGGGCGACAAAGCTACCCGCGCAGGCTTCGGTGAAGCGCTTTTGGAAATCGGCGCGCAAGATGAACGCATCGTGGCACTTTGCGCAGACTTAACTGAATCGCTCTATATGAAGAAGTTTGCACAAGCCTTTCCGCATCGCTTCTTCAATGCAGGGGTTGCCGAAGCGAATATGATTTCAATTGGCGCGGGATTAGCCCTCTCGGGCAAAATTCCTTTTGTGGGCACTTTTGCCAACTTCGCTGCAGGACGCAGTTTTGACCAAATTCGTCAGTCAGTTTGCTACTCGGAAACAAATGTCAAAATCTGTGCTTCGCACTCTGGGCTGACGCTGGGCGAAGATGGCGCCACGCATCAAATCTTGGAAGACCTTGCCCTGATGCGCTCTTTGCCGAATATGACGGTTGTCGTGCCGTGCGACTACAGCGAAACAAAGCGCGCTGTCTATGCGATTGCTCAGCACAAGGGGCCTGTTTATCTGCGCTTCAGCCGACCCGCATTGCCTGACTTCTCGCATGACTCCCCTCCTTTTGAAATTGGCAAAGCGATTGAACTTCAAAGTGGCAACGATGTGACTATTATTGCTTGCGGCGTGATGGTCTGGCGTGCACTTCAAGCGGCTGACCTACTTTGGGCAGAAGGCATTTCCGCCCGCGTGCTCAATATGCACACTATCAAACCGCTTGACGAGGTAGCGGTTCTCCAAGCTGCAAAGGAAACAGGGGCGATTGTAACGGCTGAGGAGCATCAAATCAACGGTGGGCTTGGTGATGCGGTTGCAAATGTCGTTGTGCGCCATTTTCCTGTGCCAATAGAAATGGTTGCAGTGATGGATAAATTCGGCGAGTCCGGCACTCCTGCTGAGCTGCTTGAAAAGTATGGACTTACGACTGCACAGATTGTAGAAAAGGCTAAGAAAGTTCTAAGACGCAAAACGACTTTGCCTCATGAGACGCCTGCTTAAATACCTCTGGGTGCTTCCGGCTACAGCGCTGGGCTTGCTTTTTGTGTCTCTTGCGCTCTGCTCAGGCGGACGTGTGCAGATTGTTCAGGGTGCGGTGGAGACCTGCGGCGGACTGGTTACGCTGTGGCTTAAACTCTGGTGTGCTACAGCTATGACTATTGGACATGTCATTCTCGGACAAACTCCTGAGGCACTTCGCGCTACTCGCCTACACGAGCATATTCACATTCAGCAATATGAACGACTCGGGATTTTTTTCATTCCCGCTTACTTCCTTGCCTCACTTTGGGCTCTGCTTTCTGGCAAGCACGCTTACTACGGCAATCCCTTCGAACAAGAAGCTTTCCAGAACAGCATCCTTCCTCCTTATGACTCTGACATCTTTAAGGCTGCTTCAAATGCTTCTTGATACTTTTTAAGGTAATGCTCAATCCGACTGCGCTTATACTGCACAATGAAACGCGGATGCTCCACAGGCAAAATATCCTCAAAGAACCGTTCCGTGTGATTGAGCGCCTTGAAGAACTTGTAAATTTCGCCTGTGCCCAAGCAAATGGCTACTTTGGTTATTGCACCAAATTCAATTTGGCGTGTAATGCTTTCTCGGATAAAGGGTTTTAGGGCTTCTGCAAAATCTGGGTTATCGTAGAAGTTGAAGTTCTTGCCATCTTTCACAAACCCAATTGGCGACAGCGAGGTAAAGTAGAACTTAGCATAAAACGCCTCTACGCCCCCCATACTTTCAATGAAATCGTAGATGAACACCGAAGATGGCTCTCGCTGTCCTTTAAGCGAGCTATGAATGCCCAAGTATTTTTGCAGGGCAATCGGGTCAGTGAATGCAATGCCTGTCAGACCACCCCCAAATCGCCCAGGATTGATGCCAAAGGCAAAGACGCGTCGTTCTTCGTCACCAAAAAACTTTTGGAAAAATGTGCTGACCACTTGCATGACTTCTGGATTTTTGTAGGGGTTCATTGCGCTAACGCCTTCTGGCAGTGGCAACGCAAACTCCAGCGTAGAGAAAAACTGAATTGCGCGTTCCGCAAAGGTCATTCGCTTATCGCTTTATTGCTGTCGTGGCGCAAAGATAGGAAAAAACACAGGTTTGTATGGGCGGCTACTTTACCAGCATCATTTTTCTTGTCGCTGCAAAGCCCTGCGTTGTGAGTTGATAGAAGTATAGTCCACTCGGCAAGCCCGAACCATTGAAGCGGACTTGGTTTTCACCTCTTGCGGCGTCCAGCGTCATTCTGCTTACGACTCTACCCAACACATCAGTAACCGTCAGGGTAGCTTTTCCCGCCTGCCGCATCGTGAAGCGAATAACGGTGGTCGGATTGAATGGATTTGGATAGTTCTGCATCAAGGCATAGTCATAAACCTTTTGTGCTTCTTGCTCTGCCTCCAAGCGCTGCCACTCCACCGTAACTGTGCGCAGGTAGTCATGCACAGCGCCATTTAAATCTACACTACGCAGGCGATAGGTGTAAGATTGTCCTGTCTCGACAGCTCTATCCAGCAATGTGTAGGTGGTTTGGTTGCTGGTTGTGCCTCTGCCGCGTAGTTCTGGCATGGTGCGATACGAAGCAATTTCTACTGGCTGCGGATTTGTGCTGCTCGAGCGCATCACGATAAAGCCTGCGTTGTTTAGTTCTGAAGCCGTTGTCCAGCTAAGCTGAATCCCGTTTGTGGTTCGCTGCCCTGTGAATGACAGCAGTTCAACAGGTAATGGGTTATCGCTATCGCCTCCTAAGGAGAATTCCGAAAATTCCGACGTAGTGGCGCGCACCTCATCCGGGAAACTTGGGTTAAATGCATTGGGCAATACAGAAAATGTCCCTGTATTCGGCGTTGGTCGCCGATACACGCGCACCGTTGCGGGTTGCCATATCCCGCTGTTTGGAATCTCGTTTCGATTGAAGCGCAGCAGGGCGTTAAATGTCCCCAGCCCTGTTTGAGAGATGAGAAAACGGTAGCTGCTGACATTCGCTTGCGGAACACCGCTTATGTTGCGCGGCGGTGAATCATACCGCTCGACACTCACGAACCCATCACTTGCGACACCTGTAAAATCAATCTGCAAGCCTGTGCCCAAAAACACGTGAGAACTGTTGCCAGTAGCTATGGCTCGCACTTCGGCGACATTTGGCAGCTCTAACTGTGCCACACCATTTGCGGAGATACCGCCGAATGCCGTTGCACTACCTCCTGCAAATAGCGTTTGCCCGCTTAGTGCTAGCGCATTGATGTTACCATTTGCTCCAACTGTGCTATGCCCCAGTGCTTCCCAACTGGTTCCGTTCCAACGCGCAATTTGATTGACAATGCGTCCTTCGGCGGTCAGAAATCCACCTGCTGCGTAAAGCGTATTGCCAATGGATGTCAGTGCCAAGACCACTCCGCTCACCCCTGCGCCCAGTGGGCTCCAAGTGCTCCCGTTCCAGCGTGCAATACGGTTTACGGGTGTTCCACCTGCACTAAGGAAAATGCCCCCTGCAACGACATCACCATTTTGCAGAATCGTCATCGCATTCACAAAGGCATTCACACCAGTGCCCAAGGCACTCCAACTGGTTCCATTCCAGCGTGCAATGTTGGTGGCTGATGTGCCACCTGCCAGCGTAAAGTTGCCACCTGCAAAGAGTTCGCCGCTGGCATTGATAGCCAGTGCCCGCACCTCGTTGTTCATTCCGCTTGAGAGGGACGTCCAAGTGCTACCATTCCAACGCGCAATGTTATTAACCGTTACGCCCCCTGCCTGACTAAATGCCCCACCGACAAACACATCGCCATTTGGCGCAACGGCAATTGCACTGACATAGCCATTTGTGCCTGTTCCCAGTGCACTCCACGTGCTCCCGTCCCAGCGTGCGATGTTATTTACCACCGTGCCGCCTGCCAGCGTAAAAGCACCGCCCACTAAAAGATGACCATTCTGGTCAATCGCCAACGCATTCACTGTACCTGACACACCACTGCCCAGCGCTACCCACCCTTCATTGGGACTCCATCGTGCAATGTTGTGAGCAGGGGTGCCTCCCGCTGCGGTGAAAGTGCCCCCAACAAACACTTGATTTCCGCTAACTGCAATCGCACGCACAGTGCCATTTACGCCACTTCCCAGTGCTGACCACACTCCTACGCCCGGCACTGCCGTGCCTGATGGTGGCGATGCTGTATTCGTCAGGCGATAAATCCTGCCTGTGTTGAAGCCCAAAAAGTAAAGCTCATTATTTTGGTCTGTGCCAAAACTTGCGATGTTAATGCCACTTGCCTGAAAGAGCAGGGTATTGGTTAGCGTGGCAAGATTCAGTGACCAGACGCGTCCTGACACAAAATCGCCGTAGATGTATCGTCCCACTTGCTCTGGCAAGGCGCCGCCGCGATAGACATAGCCTCCTGTTATAGATTGCCCCACTGAGTGCGGGTAGACATAAATTGGCGGCACAAGGTTCAAGCCGTTGGTATCTGCAGGGTTGGGAATGTTGTATGGCAAGTTGCCTTCCATAAAGCGCCAGCCGTAGTTTCCACCGATGTGCACACGGTCAATTTCTTCGCGCGCATTTTGCCCTACATCACCGCCAATGATGCCTTCGATATTGTCAATGCAAAATTTCCACATATTGCGCAAACCCCATGCAAAAATCTCTGGACGACCTCCGCCAGATGCAAATGGGTTAGTGGGTGGAATGCGAAAGTTTCGGTCGTTGTCGCTTGGAAAGTCATCGCCTTCGACATCAATGCGCAGGAGTTTGCCGAAGAGATTATTCACATTTTGCGCGTTGTTTTGTGGGTCGCCTGCGCCACCGCCATCCCCAACTGAGATGTACAGCAACCCATCAGGCCCAAACGCAATTTTACCGCCATTGTGATTTGTATGCACTTGATTTTTCACAAACTGCAAGATGCGGTATTCGCTATTTGGCAGGGCTACATTTGGGTTTGAGCTGCTGGCTTGAAAGCGTGCCACAATCATTTTGGTTCTCGTCCCCACGCCACTGATAACCGTATCGCGTGTGTAATAGACATAGAACCATCGGTTCGCCGCATAGTTTGGGTGAAAAGCCAGACCCAACAACCCACGCTCATCTGCATTTACATTGGTTACCACACGGTCAGTAATGTCCAGAAACGTGCTGTAACTGGACACCCCACTTTGATTTTGAAAGACCCGTATGCGTCCAATCTTTTCCACCACGAAAAGGCGATTGGTACCATCGCCTGCATGCACCATTTCAAGCAGGAGAGAAAAATTTGGCAGTGAGGGAAAAGCATCTGTGTAGCCTACTTGCGCCTCTAAGCGCATCGCACCGCAGAATAAAACGAATGCTAATATTCCAAACTGCTTCATTTTGGTTTGTCGTTTTGTGTGGTGTATTGAAAATAAGTGATGCCTCAGTCAAATCGAAGCGCTCCCCGCAAAACAAAAGGCGAGCTTAGAATGGCTCGCCTTCCTTTGCCTACTCGATTGCCATGTGGTTACAGTGCAGCGGCAGGCTCAATTTCGTGCATATTGACTGCTAAGCCTCGCACCACAGCCGCCAAGCGAATCGCATCAAAAATCATCTCTTGCGTGCCCCCGTGCTCACGCACCGACTTCTCATGGCTGTTCACGCAGACCTCGCAGCCATTGACCGCGCTAATCGCCAGCGAGACCAGCTCAAAGAAGACCTTTGGCACTGTAGGTCTTGCCATAATAGTCATCTTAATGCCTGCGGGCATTTGCTCATAGACCTTATTTTCTGAGAAATGTCGGAAGCGATAGAGCACGTTGTTGGTCGCAAGGAGCGATGCGATAGCGTGCATCTCAGCAATTTCCGCTTCGCTGGCACCGTGCTTACGTGCTTGCTCAGTGAAAGCAAGAATAAGCGGCGTGCAGCGCTCATTGACGGCGACCGCCAGCGCTAAAAGGTAGGCATTTTTCTTTCCACCCAGCGAAGGTGACTCCAACACATTTTTCAAATTAATGCGCAAATCGCGGATATACTTGTAATCGCCTTTCACATATGCGTCTAGGCTCACAAATGCACCATCGCTGATGCCTAAATCAGCAAGCAAATCTTTTCGGGTTTCTTCCATTTGACGATTTAATGGTTTTTGCCGTTTTGCGACACTTTGCGAAAAAACAAGTGAGGACGACGCAAGGTCGTCCTCCGCTTTGCTCAGACTTCTACCAATGAACCGCCTTCGACCTTGAGCGTCTTTTCGCCCTCTTTCCAGTTGCAGGGGCAAAGCTCGCCTGTCTGCAAAGCTTCCAGCACGCGCAAGGTTTCATCGACATTGCGACCGACATCGAGGTTATTCACATTTACCCACTGAATGATACCAGCAGGGTCAACGATGAAGGTTGCACGCAATGCCACTTCTTCTGGTCCATAGAGAATGCCTAATGCGCGGCTGAGATGCTTGCCATGGTCAGAGAGCATTGGGAAGCGCAGGTCATGCAGGTCTTCATGGCTTCGGCGCCAAGCCAGATGCACAAATGCAGTGTCGGTACTGGCGCCATACAGCACCGCATCGTTGTCTCGGAAATCGGCGTAGCGGTCATTGAAGCCTTTGATTTCCGTTGGGCAAACAAAGGTGAAATCCTTCGGCCAGAAAAACATCACCATCCATTTGCCGTGTTTGCGGTGGTCTGCAGTGTGAATCTTGGCAAATTCTTTGCCTTTCTCGAGCGAGACAACTGCATCGAGCTCCAATTCAGGGAATTTATCTCCAACTGTCAGCATGCGTTGTTTGGTTTATGGTTTTAGTTGAGATTGATGATTGTTACTGCACGCTTGAACGAATGTCTTGCGCCACCGGTTGCAACCTCGCAACACGGAGCTTTACACTCAAAAAATGCTAAACTGGATGGTCAAGGTTAATCGGAATGTCAATAGCAGTGTAGCGTGTTCAAAAAGTGGCGCAAAAGTACAACATTGAGCGCAATCTTAAAAATCGGTATCTTTGTAAAACTAACATCTCTTCGATGTCTCGCACCTATCCAAACGACCCAAAAGCGTGGAAGACGCTGGAATCACAGTATATCTTTCAGAAAGCACCGTGGCTGGTCTTGCGCCAAGATAAGGTGCAACTTCCCACTGGCGCAATTATTGATGAATTCTATGTTTCAGAATACCCTGCTTGGGTGAATGTTGTAGGCATCACCACTGATGATGAGGTTGTGCTGATTCGCCAGTTCCGGTATGCAATTGGCAAAGTGTACTTCGAGCTACCTGCTGGTGTGGTCGATAAGGGTGAAACCCCTCTGCAAGCGGCGCAGCGAGAAATGTTGGAAGAGACGGGCTACGGTGGCGGTGAGTGGGAACTTTTGATGCAACTTTGCGCCAACCCTGCGATTCAAACAAACATTACTTACTCTTTTCTGGCACGCGGTTTAAGAAAGCAATCGACACAATCGTTGGAGCACACGGAAGAGATTGCCGTGCATATCTTATCGCATCAGGAAGTAGAACGCATCTTGGAAGAAGGTGAGATGATTCAGTCTCTGCATGCGGCACCTTTGCTCAAATACCTTCTTCACCGCTGCCGCCACCAAACTCACCATCTGCGATAAGTGCCTTTCAGCGCTCCGCTGGCGGTAACTCTGCTACCGCAATGCGTCTGAAGCCTTGATAATCTTTCCTAAACAGAATGTTTTGGAACCCCTTTTGCTTTAGCACATCACCTACTTTCTCCGCTGCATCGGCATGCAGTTCAAGATACAGTTTGCCCTTCGGCTTGAGCAGCGTCAACGCATCAGTGGCAATTTTCTCATAGAATTCAAATCCTGTTGGGCAAAAAAGGGCAATCGCTGGCTCAAAGTCGCGCACCTCTTTTTGCAAGTTCTCTTTCTCTGCAAGCGGCACATAAGGCGGATTGGACACAATCACATCAAAGCGCTCTGGAAACTGCACTGCAAAATCGGGTTGCAGCGCATCACACACCAGAAATTGGATCTGACTCTCTACGCCATGCCTTGCTGCATTGCGCTGCGCCACCTCCAACGCTGGCACTGAAATATCTACAGCGACAATGCGCACTGCAGGCAATGACTTTGCTAAAGCTACGGCAATTGCTCCACTGCCCGTGCCGATATCGAGAATGCTGAGCGTTGCCCCATCACAGTCATCCAGCACACTTTCTACCAAAAGCTCAGTCTCTGGTCGTGGAATTAGCACAGCGGGATTGACTTCAAAGCGCAGCCCGAAAAATTCTTCCCAGCCAAGAATATACTGCACTGGCTCGCCTGCCAATCGCCGACGCACCAGCCCACGAAATTGCTCCAGCTCCTTTGGCGAGATAGGTTGCTCGAAGTTAAGGTAAAGCTCCATTCGCTGCAGTCCTAACACTTCTGCCAGCAGCAGCTCTGCACTTAGTCTCGCATCATCAATGCCTTTTTGCTTCAAAAAATCGGCACTGGTTTTAAGTAGCGAGACTACAGTCCACTCTTTTTCTGGGGCATTAGATTGGTTCATCGTTTTTCCGCTCTGCGTGAAGGTATAATAAACGCCTCGCCTGTGCAACGTGCAAGCCCTCGCCGAATTTTTTGTTTTTTCAGCAGAAGTGCGTTACTTGTTTGCACTGCTGGCAGCGGCGTTGCGGAAAGTGTCAAATGTGTGTTGCTCACTGAACCGGCAATCAGCGGAGACGCTCGAGAATAATGCCTTGTGTGCGTAGCCTGCGCGTGTGTTTTTCTTTTGCCGCCATCTTTCAACCAAATGTGATTGCAGTATGGTTATTGAAACAATTACGGAACGCACCCGCCTTTGGCATAGCTTGGAGGCAGAACAGGTGCTTGAGCAAGTTGGCACCTCCCCTACGCAAGGACTTTCCCTCGAAGAAGTCAAGCAGCGACAAGCTCGCTACGGACCCAACGTCATTCCCAAGAAAAAGCAAAAGACACCGTTAGAGCTTTTTTTGCAGCAGTTTAATCAGCCGCTGGTCATCATTCTTTTGATTGCCACTGTGGTTACGCTTGCTCTGCAGGAGTGGGTCGATGCCAGCGTGATTTTTGGCGTCGTGTTGGTTAATGCCATCATTGGCTTTATTCAAGAATCGAAGGCTCTAAAAGCGATTGAGGCACTTTCCAAAGCAGTTGCCAGTGAAGCCACCGTAATTCGGAGTGGTGAAAAGCAGCGCATTCCTTCATCTGAGCTGACGATTGGAGATATCGTGGTGCTGCAATCGGGCGACAAAGTACCTGCAGACTTGCGGCTGATTCAAGTTCGCGAACTTCAAATTGACGAATCGGCGCTAACGGGTGAATCGGTGCCTGTTGCCAAGCAACTCAGTTCGCTTAGTGCCGATACTGTGCTGGCTGACCGCACCAATATGGCATACTCTTCTACGCTGGTTACTTACGGCACGGGTCTTGGCGTTGTGGTTGCGATTGGTAGCGATACGGAGATTGGCAAAATTAATCAGATGATTGCCGAAGCAGATGTGCTCGAGACCCCGCTGACACAATCTATTGCAAAGTTTAGCAAAGTGCTGCTTTATGTGATTTTAGGCTTAGCAGCGGTTACCTTTCTTGTCGGCGTGCTGCGCGGCGAAAAGTGGGACGATATGTTTATGGCAGCAGTTGCACTGGCTGTTGGGGCAATTCCTGAAGGTTTGCCCGCTGCTGTGACCATTACACTTGCCATTGGCGTGGCCAAAATGGCGCAGCGCAACGCAATTATTCGCAAACTGCCTGCTGTCGAAACCTTGGGCAGCGCATCGGTGATTTGCTCTGATAAGACGGGCACACTTACGCAAAACCAAATGACCGTGCAAAAAATCTATGCTGGGGGTGCTTTGATTGATGTAACGGGCGTAGGCTATGAGCCAAAGGGCGAGTTTCTTTACGAGAATCAACCTCTCTCTTTGTCTAAAAATGTTGCGCTTCAAGAAACGCTGCAGTGTGGCTTGCTTTGCAACGAAGCTAATCTTGTGCGGACAGGCCAGCAGTGGAAAATTGAGGGCGACCCTACTGAAGGAGCGTTGATTGTCTCGGCACAGAAGGCAGGCATAGAACGCCCTTTGCTTCTTCAAGCCATGCCGCGACTGGATGCGATTCCCTTCGAATCCGCTTACCAATATATGGCTACGCTTCACCAGCGTAGCTTGCACGGCGATACCATCGCCTATGTCAAAGGCTCAGTAGAGCGACTCTTAGAGAGAGCGGACTTTGCACTTTCAGACACGGGCGAAGTTGTGCCGTTAGATAAATCGGCGGTTTTTGCCTTTGCTGACCAGATGGCCTCAGAAGGCTTGCGTGTGTTAGCGTTTGCATACAAGCCATTTGACCACTCCAAACAGTCGCTTTCGCATAATGATATTTCTCGCGGCTTGATTTTTCTTGGCTTGCAAGCCATGATTGACCCACCTCGCCCTGAAGCCATTACGGCGGTGGCAAAGTGCCAGACTGCTGGCATTCGTGTCAAGATGATTACAGGCGACCATGAGCTAACGGCACTTGCGATTGCCAAACGCTTAGGCATTGCTAAGGGACACGACACGCATCACGCCGTTGTCAATGGCAAAACTTTAAGCACAGCTTCTGAGGCACAGCTTGCTGAAATGGTTAGAGATGTCTCCGTCTTTGCACGCGTGGCACCAGAAGATAAGCTGCGTTTGGTCAAAGCCTTGCAGCATAACGGCTTTATTGTGGCAATGACGGGCGACGGTGTCAATGATGCGCCCTCACTGCGGCAAGCAAATATCGGCATTGCAATGGGCATTACAGGCACTGATGTCGCTAAAGAAACAGCTGACATGATTCTTACAGACGACAACTTTGCGTCTATTGAAGCTGCTGTCGAGGAAGGGCGAGGGGTTTATGATAACCTTGTGAAGTTCATTACTTGGACATTGCCGACCAACTTCGGAGAAGGTTTGGTGATTCTGGCATCAGTAGTGGCAGGCATTACTTTGCCCATTTTGCCTGTGCAATTGCTCTGGATTAATATGACGACGGCTGTGTTGCTTGGTCTCATGCTGGCGTTTGAGCCGAAGGAGCCGGGCATTATGCAGCGTCCGCCTCGTCAGCCAAATGAGCCTATTTTGAGCACCTCGCTGGTCGTGCGCATTGTTATCGTCGGTACTTTGCTTTGTGCTGGAGCTTTGCTCTTTTTTGAGCTTGCTCTTCAAGCTGGGCGCACCGATGCAGAAGCGCGCACGATAGCTGTCAATATCTTTATCTTAGGCGAACTGCTCTATCTTTTTAACTGCCGCTCGCTCCGCTACTCTATGTTCAAAATTGGGCTTTTCTCCAATCCCCTTATCTGGGTCGGCGTCGGTGGAATGCTTCTTGTGCAGATTCTCTATACTTATGTGCCGTTTATGAACCTTGCCTTCCAGAGCGCCCCGCTCACTGCCGAAGACTGGCTTCTTTCCACTGTGCCCGGACTTGTGATTTACATCGTAATTGGCATCCTGAAATACTACGAATACGGTCGATTCGACAAACGCGCTGCTTCTGCTTCGTAGACCATTTAACTGTTCATCAATCAGTTATTATGTGTGTTCAGCACTATCGTTTTTTTGCTCTTTGCCTCAGCGACACTTGACAGACACGCCCTAACATTGCTTTTCACACTACAATGCTACTTGATGAGCATCATTTTTTTGGTTTCGCTGTATGAGCCTGCTTGAAGCCGGTAAAAGTAAGTGCCGCTTGCAAGGTTTACAGGACGAAATTCTACTTGATGCAAGCCTGCTGGTTTGCGTTCATTTACCAGCGTTGCGACCTCTCGCCCCAAAGCATCATAGACTTTCAGCACCACATTTGCCGCTATGGGCAGTTGATACTGAATCGTGGTTGACGGGTTAAAGGGATTCGGGTAGTTCTGCATCAAGCGGAAGGACTTGGCAACTGGTGCATCTGTTTGTGCTGAAAGTGGCGCCAAACTTGTGATGTTTGTGCTGTAGACGCCTGCCCCGTGCGTTGCCACCACCACCAGCCCATCTGTCTGCCGTGAGCGAATCATATCGACGACGACATTGCCAATGAGATTGCGACCTTGCTGCACCCATTGCGTTTGCATTCCGTTCAGCCGTGTGGTGGCGTAGAGTCCTGTGGTCGTGCCTGCAAAATACACTGCCCCACCTTGCACAGGCAAAATATCTACCCACTTTACGGCAGGACCGCTACCCGTGCCATCAGGATTTTCTTCCAAGTTACCGCCAACGGCTGTCCAGCTTATACCTCCGTTTTCCGTGTAGTATAGGCTCTGAATGTTGTAGTTCGATAGCGCTACCAAAACCTTGTCCGCATCGTTGGGGTCAATTGCAATGGAGCTAACATAGCCGACTGTTGCGCCACTTGCATTGCGTGGAAAGTTTGCCCCTGTAATTTCTGTTGTTGTCGGAGTCGCCGTGTGAGCATCATCGACACGGAACACTCTGCCAGTATTTGTGCCGTAGTAAAGTCGATTCGCAGGCTGGCGTGAGACGGACAGCGTGGTCAGCCGCGCGCCTGCAAATGGTGGCGAGAGCGTATCCCAGCCCGATGTCGATGTGACGGTGAGTGCACGCGTGGTTCGGAATATTCGGTCGCCTCCCAAACTGTAGAGAATCTCGCTGTTATTTGGATCCAAAGCAAATGGGTTGATGAACAGTGGATTGCTTGCGCCTGATGGCGTAATGTTGGTTGAAGCCAGCACTCGTCCATCGCTGGCTAAGGAGAGGCGTAGAATGCGCCCTTCTTGAAACGAGGCAAAGCACGGATTGCCCCCGATGGCAATTGCACAGTACCCACCATCGCCACCAGCAATGCTTCGCCAGTCTGTATCCACAGTGGTGGAATTTACAAAGTATGTGCCGTTGTCTTGCAACCCACCGATGATGACATTGCTGGTTGAACTTTGGTCAATTGCAACGGTGTAAAACTGCGAGGTGATGTAACCGCGCGAGAGATTTTCCCAGACAACCTGAGCGGCTAAGCAATTATTCGTGCGTTGCACGCCGCCGTCGTTAGCGGTCAGCATCACATTCGGGTTGGAAGGCAGAAAGGCAATGACATGCTGGTCGCAGTGGTGATTCGGATACAGCCGCACATCATTGGTTGTGGCATAGCCGCCAATCCAAGTGGTGTTGTTCGGACTGGTAAAGCCATCGGTGGAGCGATACAGGTTTGTACCGCCGATGAACACCACATTTGGGTTGTCAGGCTTGACCTTCACGACAAGGTTATAGCTTTGCTGTGAGTTCATATTGCCCACAGGGCCTCCGAAGTTGGGCAGGTTTTGCGAAAGGTTTTCCCAGCGTCCGCCTGCGCCCGCACCATTGCCAGAAAGGTAAGTGTAGCGCCAAAGGCTTGTCCAGTCGCGTTCTGCACCGTTAAAGCCACTGTTGGGCGTCTCACCCAGAAAATACACCACATTTTCATTCGAGGGCGAAATGCCAATCACGAAGCGATTGTATGTTTCGGGGAAATTTGGCGGCGTGATATTTGTCCAATTGATGCCATCAGTTGAGCGCCAAATCCCACGCCCTTGTGCGACTGTTACATTTGCATCGCTGGTTGCGGAACTCATGGCCGCATAGACCACGCCTGTAGAAGTTACGGCCACATCAGTAAAGCGGGGCGAAATGGTTGCATTAGAGAAATTGCCGCCTTGTGGCAAGACCACACGCCAGCTATTGCCGCCATCAATGCTTCGGTGAATTGCGCCTAAGGTTGCCGCATAGACTTCATCTTCGTTCAGATTTGAGGGATCGATTGCGACATTCCAGACCCAATCGAAGTAGTTATCGAAGACCTGTGGTGCGTTTGTAACGGTTGAAGGCAGACGTGCCCACGTTCTGCCGCCATCAACTGATTTGAAGATGCCATCGCCACGATAGAGTCCGCCTCCAATGTTAGAGCTAGCACTATTGCCACGCAGCTCACCTGTGCCATAATACCACACATTGCGCCGACCCGGACGTGTGTCCTGCACAAGGCAAGAGACGCTATGCAGGTCATCAGGCGAAGTGGTCTTGCGCCATGTTCTGCCTCCATCTTCACTGCGCCACATTCCGCCAGAGACGCCCCCTGCAAGGATGACATTTTCATTGCTCACATCAATTGCCATTGCGCGTGTGCGCCCGCCTACGTTAACCGGCCCACGAAACATCCACTGCACGGTTTGCAGAGCACTTAGGGACTTTGTCCGCTCTGGCGGGGCCGTCTGAAACTGGTCTATTCTGCTCAGCGAAAAACGCTCCACCAGCTCCGCATCGCTGGGCAGCGTATTTGCATACGCCAATTCTTTTTGGCGAATGTTTTTGGGTAGTTTCCCTGTGTGGGGGTCAACCAGTTGCATCAGTTCCCACTCATAGCGAGCTTGCGGATTTTCGTATCGGTCTTGTTCTTCCCTTTCTTGCTCTCTATCGGCTTCGGCGGAAACCAGCCACTGAGGATACTTATGCACCACATAAACCACAACAGGCAGCAGTAAGAGCAAAAGTGTTAGAGAAAGCCCTACACTTTTTCTCTGCATTTACGACTGCCCTCCCAGATTTAGGTCCTTCAGGAAATCCATGCTGCTAATCATTCCGCCTGTGGCTTTTATCATTTCTTCTTGCGCCACACGCGTGGATTCCTGAAGGGCTTTATTGGTTGCAGCCACGATGAGGTCTTGCAGCATTTCCTGTTCATCGGGTGTGAGTAATTCTTTTTCAATTTCAACTTTCAGAATCTCATGCTTGCCGTTAGCAGTTACTTTGACCATTCCACCCCCTGCTTCTCCGACTACCGTTAGCCGCGCAAGTTCTTTCTGTACTTCTTCCATTTTTTGGCTCATCTGCTGAACTTGCTTCAGCATTCCTGCCATATCTTTGAGGTTCATAGTGCGTGTACTTGAGTTGGTTGAATTAAACTTTTCGCAAACTCCATTATCTCTTTGGTGCGTGCGTCGCTATGCGATTCAGCGTAAAAACGCACCACTGGCTCTGTACCGCTAAAGCGCACCAGCAGCCAGCTACCGTCGTCGCATATCATCTTGACGCCATCGCGCCTGTCGACCTCTACCACTCTCCTGCCTGCCAGCTCAGTTGGCGTGTCGTTTTGCAGGCGCATTAGCAATGCATGCTTTATCTCTTCGCTTAGGCGCAAATTTTCTCGCACCGTCGCAAAATAGCCATACTCTTCGTGCAGCCTTTTCAAGTATTCCGACAGCGGTGCTCTGGTGCGAGCCGCAATTTCAACGAACAACAGACAGGCCAGAATTCCATCTTTCTCAGGAATGTGCTGATAGACCGATAAACCGTTAGATTCCTCTCCACCTACAATCATATCCTCACGCATCATAATTTCGCCGATATACTTAAAGCCCACAGGCACTTCATAGAGCCGAATACCCGCTTTTTTAGCAATTGCATCAATGAGATGTGTGGTGGCAAGGGTTCTCACCACACAGCCTTTCCAATTTGGCTTGTGCTGCAAGGCGTAATGAAAAAGAATTGCAAGGAGCTGGTTGGCTTGCAGATAGGTGCCTGTGGCATCCACCACTGCATATCGGTCTGCATCACCATCGTTGGCAATGCCGATGACAAATTCGCCTTGCGCACCTCTCGCTCTTACGCGTGCAATCAGTTCAGGAATGTTTTTTTCCGATGGCTCAGGTGGTCGACCACCGAAGTACACATCGCGCCAGTCGTGCAGCGTCTCGACCTCAACGCCTAAGTCTCTGAGAAATTTATCTGTGTAGCCACGCGCCGTGCCATACATTGCATCATAGACGACCTTAATGCCTGACTCTGCGATGACTTTAGTATCCACGATTTCACTTAAACGCTTGAGATAGGGTGGATTTGGGTCAATCATTTCAATCTTTCCTTGTGAGACGAGCGTGCGAAAGTCGGTGTAACTGCGCAGTTTCGGGTTGGTGCGCTCTTCTTCCCACAGCCGTAAGAAAGTTTGCTCAAACTGCTTGGTGATTTCAGGTAAAGCAGGTGCACCGTCTGCAGTGGAAAATTTCAGACCTTGATACTCAGGTGGGTTATGCGAAGCCGTAAAGTTCAATCCACCCCCTGCGCCACGGCGGCGAATTTCATAGCTAATGACAGGCGTTGGTGTATCGCGCTCGCATAGAAAGACTTTAATGCCGCGTGTAGCTAAGACACGTGCAGCATACTCGGCAAAGGCTTCTCCCCCAAAGCGTGTATCGCGTCCAAGCACCACCCCTTTTTCCGATAACTGATTTTTTTGCAGATATTCCGTGATGGCTTCCAGCACAAGGGTCAGATTTGCGTAGGTAAATTCATCCGCAATAATGGCTCGCCAGCCCGAAGTGCCAAACTTGATGGTCATAACTACTACCACGAATTGTTTGAGAAAACTTGACTATGCAAAAATACAGATTCATGCGGCAAAATGTGCGCCGAAAATTGAGTGCTGAGAGCGGTGCTCACTTGACTTCTTTTTCTCCGCTGCTGTTTTCAAGTTTGCTTAGCACCGCAAATGCCTAAACTTGGCTTTCACTTACGCAGCTCAAAAACCAGACGGAAATGCAGACGATTCTAATGATTGGTATCGGCAGTTTCATTGGTGGCGCATTGCGCTACGTGCTCTCACAAAAAATTCAGCAAAGTGTGCTCTCGACTTTCCCCTTTGGCACATTAGGAGTTAATATTATTGGCTGCTTCCTGATTGGCTTAGTTTTTGCTCTCAGCGACCGAGGGGCGCTTTCACAAGAGTGGCGGCTATTTCTTGCTACGGGCATTTGCGGTGGCTTTACTACTTTTTCAGCCTTTTCAAATGAAACGCTGGCTCTTTTGCGTGATGGGCAGTTTCTTTACGCTGGGCTTTATGTGGGGCTGAGTGTTTTGCTTGGCGTTTCAGCGACTTTCTTGGGATATGCGATTCTGAGAGCACTATGATCGAAAAACATCCTGACGCAAAGCTCCTGCGAATTTTCGTTGGTGAGTCCGATAAGCATGGCGCAGTGCCGCTTTATGAAACCATTGTCTTCGAAGCCAAAAAACACGGGCTATCGGGCGCTACGGTTATTCGTGCCATAATGGGCTATGGTGCCAACTCCATTATTCACACGGCAAAACTGCTGGAAATTTCTTCTGACTTGCCGATTGTCATTGAAATTGTTGATGTCGAGGAAAAAATCCGCAAGTTTGTTGAGCGTGTTGATACGCTCTTTGAAGAAAGCCAAGCAGGCGGTCTCATTACCATTGAGAAAGCTGAGGTCATTCGCTACAAGCCGAGCCAGCAGCGCTAAGGCATAGAGAGACTTGCGTATTTCAGCTCAGGTCGTGTGTCTGGCAACTTGTCAGGGTTGACCAGCTCCCACTGCTCAAAAGCAAGGAAATACAGTGTTCGCAGTGCTTCGTAGGCGTATTCTGCCCAGATTTCAGGTAGCGAACCTGCCATTTCAGCTGGCACGCCGCGCGCATCGACGCCGCATCGCTCTGCAATCATCATCGCTCGGCAAAGATGCGACTTGCTGGTTACAAGATAGACTGGCTCGCAATCGAGGCTGTCAATCAAAAGTTTGCTGTAATAGAGATTATCAATCGTAGAAGTTGATTGGGTCTCCAAAATCAAACGAGTATCGGGCAAGCCTCTTTGCACAAGATAACTTTTCATCACTTGCGCTTCGCTGGTCTCTTCATCGCCAATGATGCCACCGCTCAGCACCAGTATGCTAACCAGTTTTGCATCGTAGAGTTCTTGCGCTTTTTCCAAGCGTGCCATCAGTGTCGGGGAAGGCTGCCCGTTCTGCAGTCGATTGCCTAAGATGATTGCCGCATGTAGCTCAGGTCGCTCTGCTTCTTCCCATCGCATCCAAGTTACATTGATCAGCACCAGCATTCCGACAAAAAGCGAGAGTGCAAAGGTAAAGACTGACCATGCCAGATGACTAATGATTTTTCTCATATCCATCTTGCGTCATTATCCTGTTGTTTGGGTTATGCTGGGCAAATGTGCTTTTTGC
This sequence comes from Chloroherpetonaceae bacterium, assembly GCA_025056565.1. Classification (NCBI taxonomy): domain Bacteria; kingdom Pseudomonadati; phylum Chlorobiota; class Chlorobiia; order Chlorobiales; family Chloroherpetonaceae; species Chloroherpetonaceae bacterium. The sequence goes on from JANWWA010000011.1 coordinate 23,758, forward strand.
GGAGTATAGCATACACTGGCAAGTTCTGCAAGAGGTCATCTTTAAGAGTGACGAGAGACGATTCAAGGATGCTTGCTTTTCATTTGGCGGAATGATACTGGCGTGCTTCCAACCAGCGAAAGAGCAGAAAGGCTAACACAATACCCAGCACATCGGCATTGAGGTCTACTATGTCAGCCGCTCGCTTCGGCACAAAGAGCTGGTGCGTCTCATCGCTAATTGCATAAAGCACCGCTATCAGCATTCCCGACACGAACCAGTGTTCTCGCAAATACGGAAAGCGTCTCTGTTTGCAAAGCGCAAAGGCTAATGACAGTCCGAACACAAAGTAAATCCCTGTATGAATGAGCTTATCGTAAGTAAAGAGTGCAGACGGAGGGATTTTTTCGCCGGGAATGCTGGATTGAATGAAAATTGCGATTGCGCAGCATATTGCAGGCAACCAGATAAACATTGAGTGAGCTTGGCTCATTACGCACGCATTTATAGATCGATCATCAAGCCAATCGCACTGACTGTTACAGAGTCGCCAAAATACATTCCGCGCCAGCTTAGACCTGAGTAATAGTGATAGGTGAGCCGCAGACCCCGTGCGCCCAGTGCGCCTGTTTTCACGCCAATTTGCACGCTAAGGGTGCTTCCGTAACCTTCGCTGCGCTCTAACTCACGACGCCAAATTGGGGAGAGCCTGACATCTATCGCTGCAAACGGCACGATCCGCACTGGCAACACCAGTGGCGCAAACACTTCCACCCCTGCCTGCGCACTGTGACGCGCTACATCAACAGGCACACTGTTAAAGAGCCACTCATAGCCGATGTAGAGACGCATAGTTGGTAACATTAGTGCCAGCGTTAGCTGCACAAACTCACGGCTGAATGTAAAAGGTAGCCGTCCACTTTGCCACGCTAATTGATCTAAGTTGAAACTGCCATCGACCAGATGCGCCGAAATATGCGACAGTCGCACGCGAGAGGCCCATATTACTGGAAGTGCTCCTCCAGATAGCGGCATACGCCAGCTTAGGTTCACACCGAACATGTAATCGGCGGCATCAACTGGGAACTTGAACCCTTCGAGGCGACGCAAAAGCGAGAAGGTGCCAAAATCGGCTCCGAAGCCCAGCGTGGTTACCCCTACAGAATCGCTGCGCGTGTCGATTTGTAACAGGTCAAATGAGCCACCGATGTCGAGCAAGACACCTGTATCGCCCAGATGTGCCAAGGCTGCAATACGCGGCTCTTTTGGGTCTGCCAGCAAGGGCTCAAAATTGCTACGAAGGAACGCCGTGCGCCAGCTTTGCGCTAGCACTGGTGAGAGCTGAACAAGAAAAAACAAAGTCAGGACAATTCGCATACTTCCGCAAAAACATAAAGGCAATCGGTTACGCACCGACTGCCTTTACGCGATTGACACTACACTTTACTTTTTGCTTGGCTTTGGCACTGTGATGTTGAACGACTTCGTATCTTCACCACCCGCGTCATCTTTCACAGTTATCTGTACTGTGAACCGACCGATAGTTTCTTCACTGGCTTTGAAGGTTAGTTTGCCTTCAGGCGAGAGCGTTGCGCCCTGTGGTAAGCCCGTAGCCGTAAAGGTGAGCTTATCCTCTTTGTCTTCATCGGTTGCCACAAGTTGCAAATCAAGCGTTTCGCCTATTTTCACGGTCGCATCTTTCGGCTTTTCCAGTTTCGGCTTTCGATTTAGTCGCTCAATTGTTAGCGACACGCTCATTGTGTCTTCTGCGCCAAAAGAATCCTTTACGCTAAACTTCACTTCGTAACTACCACGCTGACCGTAGTCAGGCTGCCAAGTAAATTGCTGATTGCTAAACTGTGCGCCCTGCGGCAAGCCCGCCGCCGTATAGCTCAAGCGTGTGTCCTCACGGTCATTGTCGCTGGCTGAGATGCGGAATGAAATTTTATCTCGCTCTTTGGCTTGAATCGCGTTCTGCCGCACAAACTTCGGACGATAAGGCACACGTAAGACAAACGACTTGGTATCTGCACCATCAAGGTCGTCTTTCACAGTTACTTGCACATTATATGTGCCACTCTGCGCATCATCGGGCGTGAAAGTGAGCTTGCCTTCAGGCGAGAGTGTTGCACCCTGTGGTAAGCCCGTAGCTGTAAAAGTGAGCTTATCTTCTTTGTCTTCGTCGGTGGCGACAAACTGAATTTCAAGTGGCGTGCCTAACTTCGCCACCACATCTTTGGGCTGCTGCAGCACAGGTTTTCGGTTAAGCCGTTCAATCGTCATTGCCACACTCATTGTATCTTCTCCACCGAAAGAATCCCGCACACGGAACAACACCGCATAACTGCCACGCTGGCCGTAGTCAGGCTGCCACGAGAACGTTTGCGTTGTGCGGTCAAACTTTGCACCCGCAGGTAAATTCTCGGCAGAAAAGACCAGCTTGCCCTTATCCTCTTTGTCAAGGTCTTCGGCAGAAACTTTGAATGAAATATTCTGTCGCTCTATTGCTTTGATGGGTTGCGCCGCCACAAATTTCGGTGCCCGATTGGTGTTCTGAATCGTAATGGTCTGTGTTTTCTTATCTGTGAGACCTTCTACATCGGTTACAGTGTAGCTAATTTTGTAAGTGCCAGATTGCTCAAAGTTTGGCGTCCAAGTGAAGGTTTTGCCATCGAACTTTGCGCCTTCGGGCAAGTTTTCTGCCGTCACTTTCAGCTTACCTTCGTCTTCGACATCGGGGTCTTGTGCCGTGATGTCAAACTTCAGCTCTGCATTTTCACTGCCTTTGGCATCAGCAATTGGGTCAAGTTTTGGTGGACGGTTGGTGTTTTCAACTGTAATGGTTGCAACGGCTTCGCCTGAGAGTGGCGTGCCATCAATTCCTGTATCAGTCGCGCGGAAAATTACGCGATAAGTGCCTGACTGTGTGTTATCGGGTTTCCACGCAAATGTGCGCGTTTTGGGGTCAAAGTTTGCCCCTCGTGGCAGACTATCGGCAGAGAAAGTTAGTTTGCCCTCATCTTCTTTGTCAGGGTCACTTGCGCTTACAGTGAACGTCAGTTGTGCATTTTCACGCACTTGCTTGCTGGGAATTGCTGCCACCACAGGCGGACGGTTCTTTTGCTTCACCGTGATAAAAACGGTCATTGTGTCTGAGAGGCGCTTGTTACTGGGCATTAGTTTAGCATCAAGTCCTTGGTCTTCGACCTTAAAGCGCACCGTGTATTCGCCTGCTTGTGTGTAGTCAGGCTTCCACTTGAAGGTGCGCGTTGGCGGGTCGAAGGTTGCGCCTTTCGGAAGGGCGCTGGCTGTGTAGGTTAGTTTGCTTTCATCCTCTTTGTCGGGATCAATGGCTTCAACCACAAAGTTGCCATCTGTGTCTTCAGTGAAGATTTGCTTTTCCATCCGGGTAAATTTCGGTGCCAGATTGACATTATCGACTCGAATTTTCAGCTCTTTGGAATCGGTCTTTGCACCGCGCTTATCCGTATTTGCATCTTGCACGGTGAATTTAACGCTGTAGTCTCCTGCCTGCGTGAAATCGGGTCTCCAAGTCAGTGTGCGTGTAGCAGGGTCGAAACTGGCGCCTCGGGGCAAATTGTCCGCAAAGTAAGTAAGCTTTCCAGCATCTTCTTTGTCGGGATCTTTGGCTTCGGGCAGTTGGTATTTTAGCTCTCTATCTTCCAGCGTGAGTTGAGCTTGAAGCTCTGGTAAGCTGGGTGCGCGATTGACGTGATTGACTGTAATGCGCAGTGGCAATTCGCTGTAGAGTGAATCGCGTGAAAGTTCCGTAATACGCACCTTGAAATCATAGACGCCTGACTGGTCGTAAGTTGGCCTCCAAGTCAGGGTGCGCGTCTCTGTGTTGTAGAAACAGCTATCGGGCATCTTTCCTGCTGCCGGCAGTAGCGAAATGCGCACAGGGCTGCCATCTGGGTCATTCCCCTCAAAGGTGTAAGTGAGCAGTTGGTCTTCGTCAGCAGAAAGATTCTTGACATTCGTAAGGAGCGGCGTGAGATTGAAGTTATAGACCAAAAGCCCGTTCTTGTCTGTTGCAGCATAGATGGCATGGTCAGCCACCACCATTCTCCCAATTTCACCAATGCCGCGGTCTGCTTTTTCCACAGGGTTATCGGCTTCGTCTGAATCCGAGAACATCTTTTTAAGGTCATAGACCGTTATGCCACCGCGTCCTGCACCTACGAAAAAGAAGCGCGGGTTCAGCGTGTAGTATGCTAACCCTCCCACATATGTCCGAAAGTTGTATGAAAAAATGCGCTTTGGCAGATTGATATTTGAGATAGAGAGAACTTCAAAGCCATTGGCTGCGTTGGCTAAGAAGACCAGCGTATCGTTTGCAATTGCATAGCGCAGTGTTTTAGCACTAGGGTAATTAGAAAGCAGCCTTAAGCTACTTGGGTTTGTTGCATCTAAAATGCGCAGCCCCCCCTCACGGTCGCTGACAAAGAGCTTGCCCTTGTTGTAAGATACTCCCCAAGCATAGTTCCAAGGCAAGAGCTGTGAGGTTTCCGCAATCCGCTCAGGCTTGGCAGGATTACGCAAGCTCCAGACCTCAATGCCACCTTTGCCTGTGGCGACGAAGAGGTAGTTTTTTTCATCGTCCGTGCATAAATCATATGATTCTTTCGAGAGTGTCTGAAAACTGCCCACTAACTTAATTTGTGTAGGGTCAGCGACATTGAAGACATCAATGCCGTTGGTATTGTCGCTCAGGTAGAGGTAATTGTCTTTTTTTACCATACCTGCAGTCGGCAGTGAAATCTCTTTTGAGAAGCCCAGCTGGAGCGGCTCGAGGCGATTTTTGATGTCATATGTGTATAAACCTGCCGTGTTTGCGGCTAAGTAGAGCACATCCCCTTCTACACAGATGGCAGCAATCCCATCTCGAGCAAAAATCGGGTCGCCCACTCGTTCCAGCTTATTGAATGACGCTAGTGCGTCGGCGCTGTATGGTGTGTACTGTGCAGCGGTTTTTGAACTTGCAAAAAGAACCAGTACTAAGAAAAGACAAAGCCTCACAGTTGGGTGAGAAGGATACAGAATACGCCTCATTGGTAAATGGAATGCATTTTGGGTTTTATGGTTACACATTCAGCGTGGCAGCTGAGCACTTGCTACATCGTGAGACCTTTCGGCAAATGAATGACTTACGGCACAGGGACAAATTTACGAAACAGCTTGCGCTTTGCAATGTGAGTTTTGCCCTATCTATGCTGCTTGCTTTTTCACTATGGGCTGCACTGGCTGCTGCACAAGTCCCCACCACTTCGCCCACACTTACATCTGTGCGATTGGTCGGCGCTCAGCAACTTGCCAGCAGCTCTCTTAGCACACTTTTTTCTCTTCCTGCACCGCTTGATTCGCTTTCTTTCCACGCGGCTCTCAATCGCCTTCGAGACATCTACTTACGACTTGGCTACTACGATTTTCAGCTCGACAGTGTGCGCTGGGTCTATTCCCCTGACAGCAGTCAAGTGCATGCTGAAGTCTTTTTTACAGAAGGCAAACCGACGCGCATTGGCGAAATTCACCTTGTCGGCAACCGCACCCTCTCTACTGATGCTTTGCGTTTTTTGATGCGCACCCACGAAGGTGATGCCTTAGACAGTGAGACTCTGGAACAAGATTTTAATGCGATTTTGGAGAAGTATGAAGAACTTGGGCGACCTTTTAGCAAAATCTCTATCGCTGCATTAGAGCGAGTTCAGAATAAAGCCAGTGAGCCAGTGCTGCGACTTGTGATTTGCGTGCAAGAGGGTGCATTAGTCAAAATTGCTGGCTACAAGTTTTCAGATAGCTTGAACACACAGCCAGAGACCATTCTGCGAGAGCTTTCGCTTAAAATTGGCGAGCCATACAGTGAGAGAAAATTTCTCAGCCTTCGACCACGCTTAGAGCGCTTAGGCTGGTTTGAAAAAGTCAGTGAGCCAGAGCTGCTAGTGATTCCACCTCAGCACAAGGATAGCGACACGCTTTATGCCATCATTCGCCTTGACCTTGTGGAAGGTCATGTCAATACCTTTGATGGCATCGTGGGCTATCAGCCTCCTATTCCACCTGAGGAGGCAGGGATTGTTACGGGATTCGTCCACATCGGCTTACGCAACCTCTTTGGCACAGGGCGGCAACTGGGCGTACGCTGGCTTCGTCCTAACAATTTCACGCAAGAACTACGTCTTAGCTATCAAGAGCCTTGGATACTGGGCATTCCACTCACCGCCACCTTTAACGTCATGCAACTGCAGCAAGACTCCTCTTTTTCTCAACTTCTTCTTTCTAGCGCGCTCTCATATCAGCTTAGTGAGCAGTTATCGGTTAGTGGTCTCTTGCAACTTGAGACTATCAATCCGATTTTTCAAGGCACAGCTCGAATTGACCCAATTCTGCAAAGCAGCATCACGCTTACTGGTGCAGCGATTGCATATGACTCGCGCGACAATCTTCTAAACCCCAGCAGCGGCATTTATTTTCGCAATGAATACCGTATTGGCACGAAAACGCTCAACGCATCGGATTCACTTCTGCAGGCTCTACAAGTGCGTCGCAGCGTGGTGCAGCAGCGCCTAAGTCTTGAAGCAGAGTGGTATCAGCCTACCTTTTTGCGTCAAGTGTTTGCATTGCGTCTTGTTGGGCAAGCGCTTCTTGCTGAAGAAGTGCAGCTGAGCGACCTTTTTCGCTTCGGCGGTGCGCAGACTCTACGTGGCTACCGTGAGCAAGAGTTTTTAGCCTCGCGCTATGCGTTTCTCAACCTTGAGTATCGCTTGCAGCTTTCGCCCAAGTCCTTTGCATTTGTCTTTTATGACGTAGGCTACTTTTTCAAGCCGCAAAATCCACTAAATCCGCTGGATAGAATGCAAGAAGGCTGGCGAAAGGGTTTCGGCGCTGGCGCCAGAATTGATACACCACTTGGCATTGTTGGCATCAGCTATGCACTGGGCGAAGGTGATACGATTCTACGCGGCAAAGTGCACTTCAACCTCCTTAACCAATTTTGACGACTGTGGAGACCCCACTAAAAGAACCTGTGCAAGCAAAAGGGCGAGCTACTGCTCGCCCCCTTGATTTTTTCGTTCTGAGGCGTCGCTTACTTTGCTTCTGCTACCCTTTGGTTTTCGCGCTCACGCATAAGCTGCGCAATACGGCTTTTGTCTTTGTTCACGGTGTAGTCCAAGTAATCGTTCAGCGCTGCAATTTCCTCAGGGGTACCTACCAGCTGCGGCATATACTTCTTGTAGGGCGAACCATCTTGATACTCGTGTAGGGTTTTTAGGAAGTTGCCAATTGCTTGATGGTCTCGACCCGATAAGAACTTGGCTATTGAGCGATAGCCCGTTGTGGTGTGGCAGTTTAGGCATTGCCCACGATACATCGCTTCGCCCTTAGCTAAAATGAGTTCAGGTTCATTGGTCTTATCTGCTACCTGACGCACCCACATTGATTTGCTTAGATAGCCCTTGCTATTCAGTTCAGCGACTTCGCTGCGGCGAATACCGTTGGAATACATATGCTGCGCAATTACATATGGCTTACGGAGCATTTCGCGCGCATACTCTCCTGTTGCCGTTACGACAGCCGCCAGACACAGCACGGCTAAGCCATGTCCGAATGTAAAGTCCTGAGGCGCACGGCGCACAAAGAAATACACTACGCCGACAATCGTGGCGGATGTCATCACCATTACCAGCGCAATGCGCGTTACTTGCGTAAACGCGCCAGAACCAATTGTAGAAATGCCAAGCTCCAGCAGTGAGCGATTCGCTTCAGGCACACTGGCAAGATACCAGAGAAATGCCAGCGGCGTTGCCACAAACGAGGGAATCAGCCACTTGGAGCTCCAAGTAATCAGCTCACCTTTTGCTTCATCGTCATTTCCTAAGCGGCTGTAAGAGACCAGCGCCCAAATTCCTGCCAGCGAAATGCACACCAAGAAACGCAGAAAGAGACTGGGGAAATAAGTTGGATTAAAGAATGCCGACCAGAACTGTGATGCTTCTTGCCCTGTGCCTGCTACCGCAAGCCATGCATCACCAGGCGTGAGCATAAAGGTGAGAATGCCGTTGATAATCACCAGCGTTAAAAATGACGATACGGCATACACCCACCCTACGCGCTGATGCGCCTCGTGCGAAATCTTATTCCATGAGTAGTAATACACCGCCGCTGCCGAGAGTTCAATCACGAAAAACACCCACTCTATAGCCCACCCGAAGACAAAGTTGTGAATGAGTGTGCTGGTTGATTCAGGGTGTGCTAGTCCAATTGCAAACCAGATACCAACGCCTGAAATAGCCCCGAACACGCCAGTCATAATCAGGAAAAAGCGCGAGTGCCTTTGTAGGCGTGGCAGCCAGTCCAAGCGATTTTGTTTCAGCGCTATGCGTTCTGCAATCACCAAATACAAGCCTCCCCCTACGGCAAATTGGGAGATGAGCACATGCATAATTGAGATAAGGCCAATCACCCAACCACTGCCGATAAAGGGCACGTCCCAAAATGGATAGTTCATAGTCTCTTACTTCCTTTCTCTTGCTTTAAGTTGGTTTTGGTTAGGTTTGAACTACAATGCAAGGTATCCCCAGATAGTCGTGACCACAATGATACCGAGTGCCAAGAGTCCGAAATATGTAGCATTGCGAGCACGCCGCCCATTTTCGTGCTTGCCATCGTAGAGTGGAATCAGCGCCCAAAGCAGCAAACCTAAGGTGAAAAGTGTAATACCTACAGCTTCCCCGAAGGCTGCCATATCGCCCGAAAAGAGCTTACCCAAAAGTTTTAGCGTCTGGAAGGCACTCATAAAATACCACTCAGGGTGAATGCCCTCTGGAGCAGGCTTCAAGGGGTCAGCCTCCTCACCAATACCCCACGGGTAAATTGATGCACAAAGCGCTAGCACATTGAGCGCAATGAGCCACATTGCAAGGTCCTGCATCAAAAAGTTGGGGAAAAATGGCACGGACTTTCGCTGCCACTCGGGCTTGGCTTCTTCACTGGGTGGCACGGCATTGCCATGCTTCTGCACCAGCCAAAGGTGAAAAATGAGAATCGGCAGAAAAATTGCCGGCATCACGACCACATGCATCGCAAAGAAGCGCTGCACCGTTATATCACTGACCTCCAAGCCACCTCGAAAGAGATTGGTCATTGGCGGGCCAATGATTGGCAAGGCTTCTGGAATAGACAGTCCTACTTTGGTCGCAAAGTATGCCAGCTCGTCCATTGGCAGAAGATAGCCGCTAAAGCCGAATAGCAGTGTGAGAATGAGGAGAAGCATCCCACTCCACCAGCCAAACTCACGTGGCGAGCGATAGGCCTTCATAAAATAGACAGAAAACATATGCACAAAGACCGCTACCACCATTAGATTTGCTGACCACGAGTGTGCTGAGCGAATCAGCCAGCCAAAGTGGATTTCATTTGTAATCTGCCGTACCGATTCATATGCTTCGTGTCCTGGACGATAGTAGACCAGTAGCAAGACACCTGTTACGCACTGCACGATGAAGAAAAAGAGCGAAATGCCGCCCCAGAAATACCAAAACGAATGCTGATGCACAGGCACCGTCTTCTTTGAGGCAAACTTGATAATGTCGCTAATGCTGAGCCGCTCATCCACCCAGCGATAAAGGGCTTTCATCATAGCTTACGACTCCTTTCAGGGGTTAGGCTTTTGAAATGGTTACACCATTTTCACCGACTTCCACCTTGTAAGTTTTGAGCGGCTTTGGCGGTGGCCCCGCCACTGCTGCTCCCGTCTTGACATCATAGACACCACCATGGCAGGCGCAAAAGAGTCGATTGGTATCAGGTTGATACTGCACGGTGCATGCCATATGCGTGCAGACCGCCTCCATGGCTGTCCACGAGCCATCTTTGTGATGAATGAGAATACCTGGGCGCGTGCCAAACTTAAACATCACGGCTGAACCCGGCTCTAACTTATGCGCTTCTGGCAAATGTACCTCTGAGACTTTTGCCGCTTCAGCTGACTTCTGTATAGGTGATGCCAGATATTGATAAATCGGATAGCCAATCGCTCCAGCGTAGCAAAGTCCTACGCCAGTAAAGAGCACCTTTGCAAACGTTCTGCGACTGATTGGCTCTGCTGGCACGCTTTCAGTCGCCAGCTTTTGTTCTACTGCGTTACTCATTTTGCCACTTCCTCCACACTTGATTTGGATTCAAAAATCGTATTGTCCAGTCCTAGCACAACTGGCTTGGCTTTGAACACCACCGTTAGCAGCCACCCAACCACGCCTAGACCGATGACAAAGAGGACAAGAAAAATTGCTACAACTGACCAGTTTGTTACCACGACCCTATCCCACACATCAAAACCTTTTGTAAGCAAGGTTACATCACGCAAAGCATCACGGTAAGCCGTCATTGATAGCATTGCAACCACCGCCATAACAAAACCTGCCCAGCCAATTATGCGAGAGGGTTGCGACTGCACCGCACTCCATACAGCTAACGCAAAAAGCACGCCCGCTAGCCCTACCCAAAGGTAGCCTGAGACAGTCGCCAAGAGCGATTGCCCGAGTGCGTCTTGCACAGCTGGTGGTTGTGCCACTACGACCCAATACGCACATACACCCTGCGCAAAAAGCCCAGACGCAGCTAACCTCCCACCTAATCCGCTCATATAAGTTTGCAGGTCTCGGAAGAACTTGCTGGATGGCGCCAGCCACAGCAGCCAGATGCCTGCTACTGAAAAGCCTCCGAACAAGATAAAGAGCCAGCGCGGTGTTGTCGTGGGGTCGTCAAATGGCAACTGCGCACCCAGTGGCGAATTAGTGTATAGCGCGTTCCACACTTCGGGGCGCAGCATTAAGGTCATGTTGGTTGAGTAGATGCGTGCAATGACCACCGCCAGCACCCACGCGCCAAGCCCAAGATGCCAATAAGGTTTTCCTTCAGTTGCTCGTGCTGAAATGCGATACAGTAGCCAATAACACCCCATCAGCAGAAAAATGACCGCAAACCAGTATAGCCCAATGAGAATGCTGCTAGTATAAATCGCTCGCCCATATAGCACTTGCGTAAAGAGCAAAGGCGGCACGCCAAGGTTAATCACATAAGTCATCACGATAGGCAGCCGATTCGCAATGACCTGTCCTGTTTGAGCACGATTCACGGCTGAAAGCTGTCGCGGCTCTCGCCGTGAGAGCACATTCATCGCTACTGCCACCAGCAGCCCACCCATCAGCATTTCCATTGCTACAAAGTGCAGCCCTAGCGTTACGATATGCAGAAGTTTGAAGAGCCAGACAGGAGCGGGTAGTGGAATTGGGTCGACAGCAGGAAAGTGATACTCCATTACTACTGAACTCCTTTCTCATTTGTTCATTTGCTCACGAGAGTAGTGATAAAGTAGCACAAAAAAGTAGCACAAAATCAGTTCCCAAGAAGCATTGAGCTGCCCCGCTTTTATATCAAGCGAATAGCCGGAACTGATGATTCTGCGAAAACTTGGAGAGAAAATCGGCTAAATCGTCTATAGCTTACTTTTCTTGCCTCCAGCCAGTGCGCTGTAAATCCCTTACTCTGGTCGCATTTGTGGAAAGAGAATCACATCACGAATTGACTCCTGCCCAGTAATCAGCATTGTCAGGCGGTCAATACCAATGCCAATGCCTGCCGTTGGTGGCATACCATACTCGAGCGCTCGCAGAAAGTCTTCATCAATCGCCATTGCTTCTTCATCGCCCCGCTCACGAAGGCGTGCTTGTTCTTCCAGACGCTCTCGCTGGTCAATTGGGTCATTTAGCTCGCTATAAGCATTGCAAAGCTCCTTGCCTGCCACGATAAGCTCAAAGCGCTCTACCAGCCCCGGCTTGGAACGGTGTTTCTTTGTCAGTGGGGACATCTCAATCGGGTAGTCAATTACGAACGTGGGTGCAATCAAATTCGGCTCCACGCACTCGCTAAAAATGGCATCAATAATCTTGCCACTGCCATCGGATGGCTCTATATGCACCCCAAGCTCTTTGGCAACTGTCCGCAGCTCAGTTTCGCTCTTGCCCTCAATATCCTTGCCTGTAAACTCCTTTATTGCTTCGGGAATGGTGAGCCGTCGGTATGGTGGTTTCAAGTCCACGTCGTGTCCATTGAAACGTGTCTTGGTTGTGCCGTTCACGGTCAGTGCAATGCGCTCGAAGAGGGCTTCCACTTGTTCCATCATCCACAAATAATCTTTGTAGGCAACATAGAACTCGACTTGCGTAAATTCTGGATTGTGGAAGCGGCTTAGTCCTTCATTGCGGAAATCCTTCGCAAATTCATAGACGCCCTCAAATCCTCCGACAATCAAACGTTTGAGATACAGTTCATTTGCAATGCGTAGGTATAAGTCCATTCCCAGCGCATTGTGATGTGTGATGAACGGTCGTGCGGTTGCCCCACCATAGACAGGCTGCAGAATAGGCGTCTCAACTTCCAAGTAACCTTTCTCATCCAAGAAAGCGCGAATGGTGTTGATGATTTTTGCGCGCTTGCGAAAGACCTCTCTCACTTCAGGATTTACAATCAAATCCACATAACGCTGGCGATAGCGCTGCTCTTTGTCAGAAAAGGCATCATAGACAACTCTCTGCCCATTAATTTCCTGTTCTTTTGCAATCGGAATTGGGCGTAGGGCCTTAGCCAGCAGCGTAATTTCCTTTGTGTGGACAGAAATCTCGCCCATTTTGGTTCGGAACGTGTAGCCCTTGATGCCGACAATATCACCGATGTCGTATAGATGCTTAAAGGTCTCGTAAGTGGCTTCGCCTACATCGTCTTTGCGAATGTAGATTTGGATTTTCCCTGTCGAATCTTGAATGTGAAAGAATGATGCTTTGCCCATAATGCGCATGCTCATAATGCGCCCTGCAACCGACACATCCGTCGATTCGCCATCTTTGAAGGTGTCTAAAATTGTCTGCGCATGGTGTGTCACTTCATAGCTATACGGATACGGATTGATGCCTTGCTCGCGGAGCTTTTGCAACTTCTCCCGACGCATTCGCATCTGGTCGTTGAGTTCTTCCAGTGATGTGCGTAGCGGTTCTGACATACGGTTTATAGGTTAATAGTTACAAACTTGTCCCAACACCTTTTCCCGACTTGATACATGCAGCTTGAGCATAAGGCACAAATATACACCCAGAGCCTCAATGCGCTTATCAGTGCTGCGGCGTGTTGATTTTTTTCATAGCTCTACCTGCACCAGCTTTCCATACTCGAGGCTCTCAAAAATTTTTATCGCCTGCTGGCGTCGGGCTTCATCTTCAATGCCAATCTCATCTAACCCTTTTTCGGGATTGCTGGCTTTGAAATAGCCAATGATGGCATAATCTTCGCTGCGCACCTGAATGTAATCAGGCACAATACCCTTGCCTTTGGATTTAAGCAAATAGACTTTCATGCAGACGTCCTCCGTTTTTGCACTGCCAAGTGGCAGTTTTTTCAACCTCTTTCCTTCGTAGATAATTTGGCAAGCTGCCTTACCAAATTAGCAGTGTTGGAAATTTTCTAACAGAAAAATGTGGTTTTGCAAGTAAACTTTTTACTTCGCCAATTTCTTTTTATCGCTATGACCGAGCAACGCAATGTCTTAGGCGGCAAGTTAGAGTGCTGCTGTCGAGATCCACTTACAGGCTTTTACCGTGATGGCTATTGCCGCACAGGTCCTGACGACACAGGTCGGCATGTGGTTTGCGCAATTGTCACTGAGGAATTTCTGCGCTTTTCACGCGCAATGGGCAACGACCTTATTACCCCGCGCCCTGAGTATCGTTTTCCGGGCTTGAAGCCCGGCGACAAGTGGTGTCTCTGCGCACTTCGCTGGAAAGAAGCCTTCGACGCAGGTCTTGCACCTAAGGTCGTGCTTGCCGCCACACACGAACATGTCTTGAATTTCGTCTCGCTCAAAGCCTTGAAATTGCATGCTGTTGATTTACCTGCTGAAGAAGCTGGCGCATAAGGCGTATGCACACCCCCCGTTTGCTGAGAATTATGCAGCAGGTTAGGCCGCAGTTTGAAATCTCTCCTCCTGCAGCGAGTCTGCAAAGAGGTCATAGAGCACTTTTGCCCACACTAACATCACGCCAAAGGCTTTGAGTTCGAAGCGCCAGCCAAATTCTGTCCAAGCATTCGGCGTAAGGTCAGATGGCAAAATTGAAGCTAAAAAGAGTGCATTTAGGAAAAGCAACCAATCCAGTATGCCCTTTCTTTGGATTACAAACCAAATCACTGTGCCGCTCATTGCAATCACAAAGCTGGGCGACTCGGCACGCGGATTAAAAATCACCGACCAGATTAGCAAGTGCGCAAGGTAGGTGAGCCGAAACGATGCAAGGCGATATTTTTCAATTTGCACAAGCGGTAAGACCAGCAGCCCCACACCGAGCATCATCAGATACGCCCTTGGCGGTTCACTTCCCCACCATGCTTGCCACCAGCCAAAGATCGATGCACTTGTGCCCGGTGCAAGGTCGCCTCGGACAAACTCAATCCAATGCCTATACTGTGATAGCAAATTTTCTAACGAAGTAACACACAGTGGTGTGATAGCTAAGCCGACCGCCCAGACTACGCCATACCACACTGCCTTGATTTTTTCCTTGCTAAACACTGCAAACAGTGCGCTCACGATACCAAACACTTTCACAAACCCTGACAGCACGCTTGCTAGCATTGCCCACTGCATTTTCTCCTTTTCTATTGCTACAAATGCCAAGACCATGCACGCGGCGACCAGCCCATTACTTTGGCTGTTCTGAATGTTAATCAGCAGCTCAGGCAAAAGCAGCCAAAGCATCTGTGCGCGTTTTTCCTGCGATAGCGGTAACAGCCAGAGTGCGATGAAAAGCGTCAATGCATTGAGCAAGTTCCACACAGCCAGTCCTACAGCTTCTGGTAACCACAGAAAGGGCAGCATCAGCACCGCAAAGGTTGGGCTGTATTTGTAGAAATCGTCGTGGTCTTCAGGGTGTGGGACATAAAGGTTTCTTCCTTCCAGAAGATGCTTTGCGGACGACTTGAATATCGCGTAGTTATTGAAGTGCCGCCGTGATGCTTCTCCTTCACTCAGCGATAGCACATACTTTTGCAGACTTGCTCCAATAGTCAGCAGTGTATAGGTAGCAAAGAGCACATAAAAGTTCTTCCAAAAGTGCATCGCTTTATGTTTTCTGCTTCTTCTTTTGCGCCGCTGGGAAGAGCACATTGTTAAGAATTAGGCGGTAGCCAGCAGAGTTTTTGTGCAGCGCCAGATTAGTTGGTGGGTCGCCAATGTGATGCTGATAGTCTTCGGGGTCGTGCCCGCCATAGAAGCAAAATTGCCCTTTGCCATAGTTGCCATGTAGGTAACGCACTTCTTCTGTGCCTTTCTTTTCGCCCATAATCACCACCGATGACTTAATGAGCGACTTGCGAAAGGAGGTGGTTTGCCCATAAAACCCTTTGATGATAGATGTATGATTTTGCGTCAACATAGAGGGCACAGGGTCAAACTTCGCACTGAACTCGAAGAGCGTGAAGTAATCGTTCTCAGGTCCAGTTGCGCTGCCCGTCATTTGCGGATTGATGTCAATGTTAGACTTGGAGTATTCAAATGGGTTTAGGCTTACGGTAAAGTTTTCAAAAGCAAAGGTTTTGGAAAAATCCAGCTTTTTGTTTGCATCAGGCGTTACGCCGTCGCCATCGAATTCGGCAGGTACAATGTCAATACCCTCAGCCGCAAGGGCAATGTCGTAGCTATCTGGTGCGGAGCACATTGCAAACATAAAGCCGCCTTCTCCCACAAAGTCGCGTATCGCACGCGCAACGGCTTTCTTCTCTTCACTTACTTTCGTGAAGCCTAATTTACGTGCCATTTGCTCTGCGTCTCGCACTTGTCGGATATACCATGGCGCATTGCGGAAGCCTGCAAAGAACTTGCCATATTGCCCTGTGAAATCTTCGTGATGCACATGTAGCCAGTCGTATTTTTTGAGGTCGCCTCGCAGCACTTCTTCGTCCCACACTTTGGCAAAGGGAATCTCAGCGTAGGTCAGCACCAGCGTTACTGCATCGTCCCACGGCAAGTTTGTCGGAGGCACATAGACGACAATCTTTGGTGCTTTTTCAAGGCGCATTACGGCTGCATTATTATCCTCACTCTCAATCTCTGCAAGAATGCGTGTCGTTTCTGCGCTGGTGAGTTCTTCGTAGCGCACACCTCGAACAACAAGCTCTGAAGCTACAGCTGGCAACGCATCAACGAGAAAAGAGCCTCCACGATAATTCAGTAGCCAATCGACAACGATTCCCTTCTGCAAACACCAATACGCTACACCATATGCTTTCAGGTGGTCAGTTTGTGTCTTGTCCATTGGAATCAGTAACTTCTGCCCAACAGCCTGCGAAGCGATTGCGCTCAGCAGTATACATAGTCCTACAGCTCTGTGCAGCATTCTCATTACTCCAAGCGATTTGTTTTCAAAAGTGTGGGGTAAGGTAAAAAACACTCTGGCTGCAGGTCAATGCAGATTTGCAATGAACCTGTGCGCTTTAGCAAGGACGGTTTTTTGAGCCGACCACTCAGACGGTCGTTACGCCAATGACTTCTTCGAAAAGCCGCTCGTGCACCACGATCCTGCCACAGGTTTCGCACGAGTAGAATCCACCTTGAAAGATAAAAGCATGGCGACTGGCGGGCACACGTGTATTGCACCCACCGCAAGCATTTCGGCTAAATTTCACCACCACGTTTTGAATGTTCCCACGCCGCAGCTGGTCATATTTTGCTAAGACCTGCTTTAAGTGTTTGCTGACAATTTCACGCTGCTTTTCAATCTTCTTTCTTAGCTCATTGACTTCATTCTGCGTGTTTTTGATAATCGTGTTTAGTTCTTTCTGCTTGCGTTTGTGCTCAGCTTCCACCTCTGCCAGATTTTTTTTCAGCTCATCAGTTGGATACATATCTGGCGTGATTTCATCGTAGCGATTTTCTGCCAAAAGCTCTTTACCCTTCTGCTCCATTTGAGCGATGCGCTCTTCCATGTCTTCAATTGCTTTGATTTGCGCCTCTGCTCGTTTGATTTCCTGTTCTTCAAACTCAATCTGTTTGGAGAGTGCATCGTATTCTTTGTTGTTGCGGGCTTTCGTTTGAGCGTCTTTGTATTTTTTAATTTTCTCCTGCGATTCTTTGATAGCTGCCCGCAGGCTGGTGCGCTTTGCTTGGTTATCTTCTATGCGCTTCTGCCGCGCTTCCAGTTGGCGAGAAATTGCCTCAATTTGCTCCGCCAGTGCCGCAATCTCTTCAGGCAATCCTTTCTGTTCGCTCAGCACGGCGTCCAGTTCATCGTCAAGTAGCTGCAGTTTCACAAGGTGCAGCAGAGGATTCTTTTCCACAGTCGTCTCCGGTTTGAGTTAAAGAAGTTTTGGGACAAATAGGCTCGAAAACAAAATGCACTTCTGCCCATTTGATTGCTGGAAGCAGAAGTGCATCGCTGAATTTCCACAATTGATGCAGTGCGGGTTTCCGTCGTTTGTCGTTTTGCATCGGTTTCCTTCCTCGTTGTGCCCAGAAGGAGACTCGAACTCCTATGCCTTTCGGCGCTCGCACCTGAAACGAGTGCGTCTACCAATTCCGCCATCTGGGCAAAAGTGCGTCTGTAAAGCTAACGTTTTTTTCGCATATTCCAAACCCCTTCACAGGGGTATTGTGAGCGTGATTTTTATGCACTGCCTTTTCCTAGTGCAGTCAGAATCACGGGCGCAGCTGCAGTCTATTTTGCCAAAAGGAGTGCCCTTAGAGCATTTGCACTTACAAACTCCCTACATTTTTAATAATTTCGCTCGCTAATGCCTAATGCAAATCAATGCCATGACGGAGCACGACTTCATAGACGAAATAGACGACACATTAGATGACGATGCACCGCTTGCGCCTAAGCGCCTTTTGATTCGTGTTGCTGCTCATCAAGGTAGAGAGCGCATTGATAAGTTTTTGGCACGCCAGATTCAAAATGCAACCCGCACGCGTGTGCAAGCCGCCATTGAAGCTGGGCGTGTATTAGTTAATGGTCACCCAACCAAAGCTAATTACAAACTTTCTCCTCACGATGTGATTGAAGTTATCTACACCCACCCGCCTGCCCCTGAAATGAAGCCTGAAAATATCCCACTTGACATCGTCTATGAAGACGAAGCCTTACTGGTCGTCAACAAACCTGCGGGAATGGTCGTGCACCCTGCTTTTGGCAATTGGACAGGCACGCTTGCCAATGCCGTGCTGCACCACACTGCTTCGCAACTTTCGAACTTTAATGGCGATGCGCTGCGCCCAGGCATTGTGCATCGCTTAGATAAAGATACTTCTGGCTTAATCGTCGTAGCCAAAGATGACGCCACACACGAAGCGCTTGCCAAGCAGTTTGCCGCTCGCACCACTGAAAAGCGCTATCAGGCAATTGTCTGGGGTCAGCCGAAATTCTCAAGTGGCACGATTAAAACCAACATTGGTCGCAGTAAGCGTCATCGAAAGATGATGGCTGCGTATCCTTATAGCGAAGCCCCTGACGCTGAAGGCAAGCCTGCTATCACAGATTACACCGTTCTTGAATCATACACCTATTTTTCTTTGCTGGAACTTCGGCTGCACACTGGTCGCACACACCAAATCCGTGTGCATTTGCAGCATCTTGGCTGCCCTATTGTCTCCGACGAAATGTATGGCGGAAAATTCAAACGCTCACTGCCCTTTGCTCAAAGTGAAGCCTTTCTGAATAACCTCTATGAACTTTTGCCACGACAGGCTTTGCATGCTGCATACTTAGCATTTGTGCATCCAAAGCGAAAAGAAAAGGTTTCATTTTCTGCTCCTTTGCCTAACGATATGACCCAAGCCCTTGAAAAAATTAAACGCATCCATTCATCATACTCTGTGTATGACTAATTGGCTACAGCGACTTTCTCTGTTCTTTTTGATTGGTGCATTTGGCTGCGGCGTCTCCCAAACGCCAACTGCGTCCGTGTTTGACATTACTGCCGATGACCGAGCCGTCTATGAGAGACTTATCCGCGAGCCTGACACAACGGTTTGTTATTTTACTTCGTTTGACCTCACACCTATTGCTTACCGTCTGATATTGCCCGCTAAGGAGCCTAATATGGTGGTTGCTTTCATTCACGGCATTGCTGCACAGTCCAAATTGTATCTTCCACTTGCCGATTCACTGGCGCGGCGTGGCATTGCCACTGCGCTATTAGACCTGCGTGGGCACGGTTGCTCCGGTGGCCCAAGAGGCGATGTTCCTTCGCTTGATGCGCTGGTGCGCGATGTAAGATTGTTTCTTGACACCTTGCGGTATAGATTTCCGGGCAAAAAGCTCATTTTAGGTGGGCATAGCCTTGGAGCTGGGCTTTCACTCCGTTTTCTTCTGGAGTTTAGTGACCGCAAACACTTGTATCGTGCGCCTGATGGGCTCATCCTAATGGCGGGTGGTTTTTTCAGCAATCCTCGGTGCGACAGTCTCGAGCTTCAAGCAAGGCGGCAATTTCTCCGACGTGGAGCATTTGCCTCACTTGATGGATGGAAAATGGCAGCCGTCTTTCCTGCTTCGCTGCTCAATCTTAAACCTTACCCCATCAAGCTTATTTTGCCAAACGATGCGCTGGTCGAGAAAGCCGTGCGCGATACGCTGCTTACGACTGAATACACAATGCAATTTCTTTTCGCTGCTTTTCCAACTGACCTTGCTGCGGCTTATCGGCAAATAAAGTTTCCAACTTTGCTCGTTGTAGGTCAGCGCGATGAACTGGTGCGCATTTGCGATGCCGATACATCTCTCAAGCGCCTTATTAACGCCGAAGCAAGAGAACTTTTTGTCGTGCAAGATGCTAACCACATCAACATTATT
The DNA here is from genome assembly GCA_025056565.1 of Chloroherpetonaceae bacterium. Lineage (NCBI taxonomy): Bacteria > Pseudomonadati > Chlorobiota > Chlorobiia > Chlorobiales > Chloroherpetonaceae > Chloroherpetonaceae bacterium. The sequence goes on from JANWWA010000011.1 coordinate 43,644, forward strand.
TGGAAATCTGCGGGGGCAATCAGCGACTGGCTTCTCAGCAACATCCCCCTTACTTCCAGCAATACCTCATCACAGCCTTAATCAAAGCAAGCCACCTCTTTGCAAATAGTTTATCTCAAGTTGTATCTAACACTTATCTCCGTCCTGCGCTCGCAGTAACTCTATATGCTGCTTATTTTTCCGGCCCTGTCAGGCGGAAGTTGATTGGAATTGTCATCCAGCACTTCACTGGCCTGCCATTCTGAATCGCTGGCGAATAGGTTGATTGCATCACGGCATCAATTGCTGCTTCATCAAAGACATCAATGCCGGGATTCTTAACTATTTGCGCCTTTTTGGGTTTGCCGTCTCTATCAATCAGCACACGCACAACTACGCGTCCTTCAATGCCACCTTTACGCGCAATTTCAGGATAGACTGGTTTCACTTGATTGACAAATTGCGGCTCTTTCTCCAATGCGACAAAGACATCGGGGTCTGGATCTTCTTCTTTTTCTTTGTGCTCCAACACCAACTGCTCACCTCTGCCTAAGGCACTAGCTACATAGCCACGCGCTTCTGAAAGCCCTGTGGTGTCGTCGCCGGTTACAACACCTTTTTCAATCATTTCTTTTAGCTTTTCTTGTGTCGCAATGGTGCGCGTGGGTGGCGCTTCCTCGTCTCGCACTCGCTTAATTTCTCCGACATCTGGCGACTGTGGTGGCTTGAAGGCTGCAGGCGGCGGTGGCGGTGGCGCTTTTTCATCTATGGGCGGTGGTGGCGGCAAATCAACGATGCTTACTGTGCGCGTTACCACCACCTGTGCCGCTTCTTCTTCGTCCCCTTCCAGATGCGACTTGATAAACTTCCAGCTCACGTAGCTAAATATCATTAGCAACGCAATGCTGGAAGCAATCAGCACTCCCTTTGCAAGGTAGAGGTGCACCTCTTTGCGTAGCTTCAATGCACCATAGTCAATGTGTCGCAGGTTTTCTGTGTCCAAGTAATCCAGATGGATAAACGAGTGGGTTTTCGCTGGACGCTCATTGCTCGTGACATTGCGTGAGGCAGGTGGCAGCTTGCTCAGGTCAGCAACCTGCTTTTGCTCCAATACTTCTGGCATAGTTATCTCCTTTCTCCTTTACTTCCTAAGGCTGCACTTGCAACCTGCACTACACAAAGGTAAGAAAAGTGCAGAAATTTCATCTGACTTTTAGCTGCCGTGCCGTAGGCGCAAGGATCGGTTTCTTGTGGCGTGTGCCAACTTGCAAATGCACTTAGCTATCTATATTTGCTCGTCCTTTTAAACAGTCATCACTATGTCGAAGAAACTTAGCGACCTTTTTCGTTCTTTTGAGCGCCAGCGTATTGCTGTCGTTGGCGATGTTATGCTAGACCGATACATCTTTGGCACTGTTTCACGTATCTCACCCGAAGCACCCGTTCCAGTGGTTGATGTGAAGGAAGTCTCTCACCGACTTGGCGGTGCCGCAAATGTGGCGATGAACATTCACTCGCTTGGTGCTGAAGCCTTGCTGTTTGGCGTCATTGGGCGAGACGATGATGGTTCGTTGCTTGTCTCTGAAATGACAGCGGAGGATTTTTCTGCAGAATTCTTAATAGTCGACCCCTCGCGTCCCACCACTTGCAAGACGCGCGTGATTGCTCAAAATCACCACATTGTGCGCATTGATGCGGAAATGCGCAAGCCTATCTCTGCTGAGATTGAGCGCTCACTTTTTGAAAGCCTTGCTGGACAGATTCAGCGCATTGATGCGATTATCTTCGAGGATTACAACAAAGGTGTGCTCACACCCTCGCTCATTAGTCGCATTACGGCACTGGCGCGCAAGCACAATGTGCCCGTTGCAGTTGACCCGAAGCGAGAAAACTTCTTTGCCTACCAAAAATGCACGCTCTTTAAGCCGAATCTCAAGGAAACATCTGATGCACTGGGTGAGCATTTTGCAAACACCGATGAAGATGCTGCTCGCGCTTGTGCTGCGTTGCAGCGGCGGCTGAAGTCGGACTATGTGCTACTGACGCGCAGCGAGAAAGGCGCCACGATTTACAATGGCACTGCGGTGCATATTCCATCTGTGGCACTGGAAGTGGCTGATGTCTCTGGCGCTGGCGATACGGTCATCGCGGTGGCTACAATGGGACTGGCAGCTGGCTTAGACATTTTAGACGCTGCACGGATTGCAAATGTGGCAGCTGGAATTGTATGCGCGGAGGTGGGAGCTGTCGCCGTAGACCGACAAAAACTCTACGAGCAGTGCAAAAAGCACTTTAATTCAAAATGAGCGGTTATATCCTACTGCCCTAAGTTATTTTCTTCAACGCCGCCAGTGGCTGCTATGCTTCATTTTGTAAGGCTTCCTTTAGCTGGTCGATTGCTTTGACGGGCGTTGGGTCAATGTTCTGCATTAAGGCAAGGTAGTAGCTCATCCAGTCGCCCAAGAGCACCAGTGAGAAGATACGTGTGAGGAGCGAGTTACCCTCGCTTTCCACGTGAGAGATTGCTTTGGTGTATTTTCTAATCATCTGATGCGTGATGTGCATTCGGATTGCAGTGCGTGGATGGTCGTCTCGGTCATGCAGGAAAATCACGTGCATTCGCTTTAGCAGATTTTCATTGAGTTTCCAGCCTACCAGTTCGTTGTGGTTCAGTTCAGGCAAGGTATTGGTGTATGCCAAAATCTTGGCGTTTTCACAGATTTGTCCTTTCCAGCGCAAGCCGACTCCACTGGTGAAATCGTCACTTGTGTAAATGAGCGGCATTTTGCCCACGGACTTACGCGCCAGTTCTATGGCTAAATTCTGTTCATCTTTGAAGTCGGCATATCGCAGCGAGGCATGTTGTAAATAACTGGCTGTCTCGGCTATTGCATCTGTTTTGTCGGCAATGAGCTGACACTCGGTCAGCACGCGTAGCATCGCTGAGAACAAAAATCCAATCGCCGTGCGTGGCGGGTATCCTTCTGGCAATTTTAGGGTGTAGTGGTGATGCGTTTTAGCTAATTTCAGCACTGCGCCGCCCGACGAAATGCAGCAAATTTTTGCTTTTTTTTCTATCGCCTGCTTGTACGCTGAAATCGTCTCTTCAGTGTTGCCAGAGTAGGAGGAGACAATGACCAGCGAGGAGCTGCTGACAAACTCAGGCAAGGTATAGTTGCGATTGACCACAATTGGCACAGTGCATTCATCGCTGAGGTAGGTGCGCACAAGGTCGCCACCAATCGCCGAGCCCCCTAAGCCTGTGATGACCACGTTTTTGATTTTATCGGCTTTTGGGAGCGCTTTGGGATTTAAGGTTTCAAGCGGGGTCTGGAACTGCGTGTAGAGCGTCTCCAGTTTTTCGCGCATCTGGCTGCGGTCATACTTCTCAATGAGTCTGGTAGAGATTTTTTCCATTGGCGGTCAAGACAAAGGTTGAAGGCGTTTTAGAATCGCTCGGGCAATCGCCACATCCTCAGGTGTTGTGATTTTGAGATTGTGATACCCCATTTCAAAGACCTTGATGCGCTGGTTTGGGAAAAATCGTTCCACCAGTGCTGCATCGTCTGTTGCGTAAAAGTTTTCAGCCTTGGCACGCTGATGCGCCTCAAAAATGAGCTTTGCCCAAAAGCCTTGTGGCGTTTGCACTAGTCGAAGGGAGCTACGCTCAAGGGTTTTTTGGAAAAAGTTGGCTGAAGCATCGACCTGCTTGATGGTGTCTTTTGGCTTTGTTGCAGGCACGCACGCCCCAAACTTCCACGCCCAGTGCGCAATCTGGTCGATTTCGCTCGGTTGAATGAGTGGGCGTGCTCCATCGTGGATGAGCATCACGGTTTTGTGCTGGGCTTTTTCAATGTCAGCTGCAAACACTTGCAATGCGTTAAAAATCGAGTCTTGCCGCTCTTTGCCACCCTCGACGACGGCACACACTTTCGTAAATCCATACCGCTTGATGAGCCGCCTGAGCCGCTCTGTATCGTCATGCTTGGTAGCCACCGCCACGCGCACAATTGTTTGTGCCTTCTCAAAAGCCTTTAGCGTGTGGCAAATCACAGGGTAACGTCCCAGTCGCAGGTATTGTTTGCTTTGACCTGCTGGCAGGTTCATTCGCTTGCTCAGCCCGCCTGCTGCGACCACCGCCAATCCCTGCATTGCCTCGCATTAGTCAAATGATGAGCATCGCATCTCCATATGCCAAAAAGCGGTATCCCGACTTTAAGGCTTGTTTGTAGGCTTTCATCAAGAACTCGTGCCCTGCAAATGCGCTAACTGCCATCAGCAGTGTGGTCTCAGGTTGCTGAAAGTTGGTGATCAGCATATCAACAACCTTAAAATCATATGGTGGATAGATAAATTTATCCGTCCAGCCTTCACCAAACTTGACACGCCCCTCGACGGTTGCGTTGGCTTCTAAGACGCGTAAGACCGTTGTGCCGACGGCAATTACTCTTCCTGAGCGCGCCGTTTTAACCTCGTTGATGCGCATTGCCGTTGAATAAGGCAGGTTGTAATACTCGGAGTCCATCTTGTGCTTAGAGATGTCTTCGACCTCCACAGGGCGGAAGGAGCCTAATCCGGGGTGCAAGGTTAGCGAGAGAATGTCGACGCCTTTTTTCTTGATTTTGTTCAATAGCTCAGTTGTAAAATGCAGCCCCGAAGCTGGCGCTGCTACAGCGCCGGGCACACGGGCATACACTGTTTGGTAACGCTGCTTGTCTTTCTCGTCCGGCTCACGCTTGATGTAAGGCGGAATCGGCATTTGCCCAATGCGCTCTACGACTTGAAAAATATCTACCTCAGGGTTAAGAAAACGAATAGTGCGCCCGCGTGAGGTGGTATTATCGACCACTTCTGCTACAAGGTCTTCGGGAAAATAGATTTTATTGCCGACCCTGACCTTGCGTGCTGGCTCTACCAGCACGTCCCAAAGCCCCGCCTGCTTGTTTAGCTCACGCAAAAGAAACACTTCAATTTTTGCCGATGTCTTTTCCTTATGCCCATACAGCTTGGCTGGAAACACTTTGGTGTCGTTTAAGATGAGAAGGTCACCGTTCTGGAAGTAATCCACGATGTCGCTGAACTTTGCGTCGGTGATGGTCTTTTTTCGGCGGTCCAAGACCATCAACTTGCACTTGTCTCGTGGCTCCTTCGGGAAAAGAGCGATTGCACTTTTTGGAAGGTTGTAGCGAAATTCAGAGAGCCTCATTTCGTTTGCTGCAATGATCCGTTGTAGAAACTTTGGCTAATGCTTCGACTGAGGAGAAAGCCATGCTGCACAGCACAAGTAACGCCGTCTCTGAGCTATGTGTAAGGTGCGCGCCGTGCTCATCTGGTTGGGTTGCGTTTTTTCAAAAGGGGCGAAAGATACGGAATTGCCAGAAACTTTGCAAATCGCTTGGTGCAAAGCGTGCCTTAACCCAAGAATGGGAGTCTTTCGAGTAACTCTGCCGCTTCTTCGAGGGAGAGAAAAACGTTCCAGTGCTACCGACGTGAGGCTATGCACGTTAGTCGCACTGGCAAGCAGCAATTGCAATCATGCTAAGTGATTTCAGATTTTTGTATGTTTTGACTTTCTTTGATTCACTATGCGTAAGCACTATCGCTGGAGACTACTTCAACCTGATTCTGAGAAAGTTTTTGCACTGGCCAGAGCTATTAATGCAAGCCTTCCAATTGCTAAGGCGCTGTGCAACCGCGGGATTTTTACGTTTGACGACGCAAAGCGCTTTTTCCGCCCAGAGGAAGCGCCGCTTCACTCACCTTTTTTGATGCGTGATATGCAGCATGCAGCCGAGCGGCTCTCTCAGGCAATTGAGCGAGGCGAGCGCATTATGATTTACGGTGACTACGACGTAGATGGCACAACAGGCACGGCGTTGCTTCTACTGTTTTTGCGTGAGCTGGGCGCTGAGGTGCTCTTTTACATCAATGACCGCTTCAAAGAAGGCTACGGGGTTGCGCGCTCTGGCATAGAGTATGCCCACGAAAAGGGCGTCTCACTCATCATTTCAGTCGATTGTGGCATCACTGCATTTGAGCCGATTAAGTATGCTCAGTCGCTTGGCATTGATTTCATCGTGTGTGACCATCACGAATCCAGTCTCGAGCGGCCCCCTGCTTTGGCTGTCTTAGACCCGAAGCGCCCTGACTGCGACTACCCTTTCAAAGAGCTATCAGGCTGCGGCGTGGCATTCAAGTTAGCGGAGGCGGTTTGCACCGTGCGCGGCTTGCCTGCGGAACGCGCATACGCCTACCTCGATCTTGTTGCTGCGGCAATTGCCGCTGATATTGTGCCTGCTCTCGGCGAAAACCGCACACTGCTTGCACGCGGGATTGCGCAAACGAAAAAAAATCCACGCCTTGCATTCTCTGAGATTTTCAATTGTGCCCGCTACGACTCCTCTCACCTCAGTACCTCTGACCTTGTTTTCATCGTCGCCCCTCGCATCAACGCTGCAGGAAGAATGGATCACGCCCGTCAAGTGGTGGAACTTCTGACAACAGCAAATGGCGACCTTGCTGCACATCTGGCTCTTACACTGGAAAAATTGAACACAGAGCGGCGCCACATTGACCGCCAAATGACTGAGGAAGCACTCCGCGACGCAGAACGGTTACTTAGCATATACCCGTCATCGGTTGTCCTATATAAGCCCGACTGGCACTTGGGAGTCGTAGGCATTGTCGCTTCTCGCATCGCTGAACATTTCTATGTGCCTACGATTGTGCTCACCGAAGCAAATGGGGTTCTCAAAGGCTCAGCACGCAGCATAGCAGACTTTGACCTTTACGATGCGATTTCTGCCTGCAAAGAACACCTATTGCAATTTGGTGGGCACGCTGCAGCGGCTGGCTTGTCGCTCCCCATTACATCGCTTGAAGCCTTCCGTGCTGCCTTTGAGCGTGCCTGTGCTGAGCGCTTGAAGATGGAACAGCGCAATCCTGAGATTGTTATTGACGCTGAATTGCGGTTGGAAGAGATTACACCGAACTTTCTTGCGGTGCTAAAGCGCTTTGAGCCTTGCGGCCCTGGTAACCGCCATCCTGTTTTTCTTACGCGTGGCGTTCGGCAGACTTGCTCCGTGCAAGTGATGAAAAATGAGCACCTGCGCCTTCACCTTTCGAATTCGCATTCACACGGTTCTATCTACCCTGCTGTGGGCTTTCACTTTGCGCATTATCTCGATATGCTGCAAGACCGCTCTCGCCCGCTGGATATTGTCTATTCCATTGAAGAGAACTGTTACAACGGGCAGACCTCTGTTCAGTTTCGCCTGCGTGATGTGCAGCTTAGCTCTGCATAGAGATTACACAAGCACAATTTGGAACTTCTTGCTTGTGTTTGCCGTGAAAAGCAGTTCGTAAGCCGTATTTAAAACCTGACTCTTTTGCGCTCAAGATTCACTCAAACTATGCTTGAAATGAAGACTGCTTGGTTATCTTTCCACACTCGCTGGTTTGCACTGGCTCTTGTTTTACTTTCTGCGCTGCTTTACTTTGGCTGCAGCACCCCTGAAAGTGTGCTCAAAAGCATTGATACTGCAAACGAAGACCAGCAGCTTGCCGAATTTGAACGCTTCGCCCGCGAGCATCCGAATTTGCCCGAAAGTGTTTATGCACTATTTCGGCGTGGAACTATCTTTCAGAGGCGTGGCCAATTCATGGAAGCTAAGACGGAATATCGCCGCGCCTTAGAGCGCAACCAAGCACTCGCTCAGAAAAACCCTCGGTATACGCTGCTTGCTCTGTACAACCTCACAGACCTACAGTATCTTGACTACAAGGCAATGCAGCCTTCATTTGTTATTCCGCCTAGTGCCTTCGAGCCAAAGCAGTCTGCAGAACGCATTACATACACTCCCGAAACCAACGAAAAACTGCAGCTCAAGCAAACGCTTGCTAAGCAAATGACCCACATTCTTAACGAATTTCGTCATCAAGGGGCAAGCATTGAGGAGTATATGACGGTTGCTCTGGCAGTCTGCCGCCTGTCCGAAGAATTTGGAGATGGGTTCAGCCGCCTCAGCGATAGCGTGCAAACGCTGCGCAATGCACAAGGAAGGGCGCTTCATCCAAATAAGCGCATTTTAGCCGCCTATCAAGCTAATGTAGATGCGGCAGCGCAATACGCTATTGCAGCAAGTGATTACAAAACACTTCGGGGGCAACTTTTAGACGCACGCAGCGACAGCACGGTGTCGCCCGATGTGCATGAGTATATCACCCCAACCATTGACAAACTTGCAGAGCAGGTTGTCGAAATGCGCTACAAGCAAGGCTACGCTCACGAGAAAAATGCACTGCTTGCTCTTAGCGCTATGCCCGATGAAAGTCAAAGAATGACCACTGTGAAACTTCCTATTGAGCAACTTGACTTGAACATTGGTGAGATTGCTTCACTGATGTATCTCTTCCAAGTGGTAGAGCGCTTTGTGCGCCCCTCCATTGAACAAGCTGTCAAAGCCTACAAACAAGGTTTGAAAGAAGCTGCAGAAATGAATGTGGCTACAACAAATTACGCGGCAATGTCTGAGCAAGGGCTTTTGGAACTCAGTCAGCGTGCCGCTTTGCGCGTCGATTCACTGGCGATGGCTTCATTTGCCACCTTCGATACCTTGCGACAGCTATATCAAGCGCATTTGACCTCGCTTAGCCTTGCAACGCCAGCCGATACACTGGCACTCTTTCTGCAGTTCAAGAAAATGGAACGGCTGGTTAAAACCTGCCGCACTATGCTGGTCTCTACTCTGCTGGAGCATGAAAAAGCCTACGGCGCACTTAGGGAAGTTGGCTTTGCTGACGCTGCTCTTGCACCGGTCAAGGAACGCGCACAGCTTTCTTCTGCTGCACTGCGACAGGCTCTACATGCTCGGCGTGAGTTGCTCGCTCGGTCTATTTCTGCATTTCAGCAAACGGCAAAAAAAGAGAAGCGCAAAGTCTGGTTTAGAGCAGCTTCTCAGCATTACCAGAGCCTACTTGATGAGTGGCAAGGTGCGCTAAATGATTTTCAAGAATCTTGCTCACGGCTTGCAGTGATGCGGTGAGCGCACCCCTGCATCAAAAGCCCCAGATGGAAAACCCACCATCTACTGCAAGGCACTGTCCTGTGATGTAAGAGGCAGCTGGCATCGCAAGAAACGCCACGGCACGTGCGACTTCTTCTGGATTCCCAATCCGACCAAGTGGTGTGCGTAGAAGCACACGCTTTTTGTAGTCTTCTTTTTTCAGCACTTGTTCCGCTAAGGGCGTATGGATATACCAAGGTGCTACGGCATTGACGCGAATGCCATCACTTGCCCACTCGACCGCCAAGTAGCGCGTAAGCTGCTCTAAGGCAGCTTTGGCCATTGCATACACTGCGCCTGTCTGCACCACACGCGAGCCAGCGACGGAACTGACATTTACAATCGCGCTGCCTTCTGGCGTGCGCATCATTGGGTAAAGCAGGCGGCACATTTCGAAGGCTGAGAGCAGGTTGGTCTGCACCAACGCTTCCACTTCCTCAGTGGTGTAATCCATAGTGGCTTTGCGCACATTGGTGCCGACATTGTTGATGAGAATATCCAGCCGTCCCCACTGTGTTTTTAGCTCGCTCATCAGCGCCTGACGTGCGTCCGCATCATCAATATCTATGGCTAATCCATGCACTTTCCAGCGATGCTGCCGCCATGCTCTGAGACGGTTCTGCACATCTTTTTCTGTTCTTGCCACGACGAAAATTTCAGCGCCAAGCATTAGAAACTCTTCTGCAATCGCTAGTCCAATTCCCTTTGTGCCGCCAGTAATTAGTGCTTTTTTGCCAAGAAGCGACCATGCTTTTTGCATAAGGCTGTACGAATAAGTGACACTTGAGAGGCTTTTTGTCAGAACATACCTTTGTTCTCACTAACTGCTTGCTGCTATTGGAAAATGGTCAAGCAAAGGTTATACTCGTAAGCCAGATTTCAAAACATAAAGCACCTTTACACACACATTTTTTCACTTCAACCAATTAACGCATGACAATGTGGGAGTCGCTTTTCTTAGAACCGCAAACGCACTCGAGCAGTATGCTGACAATTTTTCGCACCGTGCGCAAACCCATCTTTGCTGGTTCGCACTACCCAGATGCGCCTGAGGCACTTATGGCGATGATTGATACCGCCCTTGCAACTGTTCAGCCAGAACCCATCGGGGAGGTTAAGGCGATGCTTCTGCCTTACTCCACCTACGATGAGGTGCTGCCTGTGCTTGCCAAAGCTTATCGGCAAGTTGAGCATCTTGCACCTGATTTGGTTGTGCTTATCTCCCCCGCCGTTGACACCTTCCACCGCATTGCGATGTCAGGCTATGCGGCTTTTCAGACCCCCTTGGGCGACTTGGAGGTCAGTGACTATGCGCGCAACGAACTTTGTGATGAAGATGATGACTTCTTCATCTCCGAAGACGGTTTGCCGAAAGGTTACGCAATTGAAATTCAACTACCAATTTTGCAGCGCACAATTGGCAAGCATAGCACGTTCAAAATTTTGCCAATTATGATGGGTGAGCAAAGTGTCGATTTATGCGACGAAACTGCCGCTGCACTTAGCGAGGTCTTGATGAGCAAAAATGTCCTGATGATTGGGCTCTGCAATTTCAAAACTGCTTTTCAGGTGGAGTGGTCAAACTACTGGCAAGCCTTGGCTACACAGAACTACAGCGAGCTAATGCGCTACGCCGTTATGAAAGGCAAAGATTGGGGCACAGGACTTGGCATTGCGGCTATTACCGCACGCGTGGCCAAAGAGCTTTCTGCAAAGCATGCCCACAAATTGGCTGAAAAACGAAGTAGCAATCAAGACGATTTGTATGTGGCGGTGGCCTTTTCGCGCTAAGAGCAATGGTTACGCATCGTTCTCATCTTCATCTCTCGCAGTTTCGTGTCACCTTAGTGGGCAGTGGCGCACTTGGCAGTGCTTTGGCCAGAGCGATGTCCGAAAAAGGCTACCCTTTTCTTGCGGTGATTAACCGCACGCTCGCTAGTGCGAACCTGCTGGCTGAAGCACTGTCTATTCCCCTTGCCTCTGACCGCTTGGAGCACATTCCGCAAGAGACCAACTTACTTTTGCTCGCCGTCAACGATGGCTCGCTTTCATCGGTGTCTGAAACCATTGCTTCATTGCGTCTGGGGTTTAAAAACTTAGCGGCTATTCATTTCTCGGGTGCGCTCACCGATGAAGTTCTGAAGCCGCTGGCAGATAAAGGTGCAATCACCCTGTCCCTTCACCCGTTTCAAACCTTTACCCGCAACACCTCATCTCATGCCCACCTCTTTAAATGCTATTTTGGTCTGCAAGCCACTGAGCTCGAGGGCATAGAAATTGGTAAAAAGTTAGCCCATGACCTCGGTGGTAAAGTCATGATTATCCCCAAAGACGCTAAAACACTATACCATATTGCTGGCGTAATGGTTAGCAACTACCTTGTTACCCTTACCAGCCTTGCCACAGAGATTTTCGCTGGCTTAGGTATCAAACCTAACGAAGCGTATCAAGTGTTTGAGCCTATTATGCAAAGCACGATGCTAAATATGCGCCATGCCAACGATTTGCGTGACGCTCTCTCAGGCCCCATAGAGCGCGGTGATGCACGCACTGTTCGGAAGCATCTACGCGAACTTGCTGAGCAATTGCCGCATATCTTGCCAGTCTATGTTGCCCTTGCTATTGAAACAGTGCGTGTGGCTATCCATAAAGGCTCAATCTCACAAACTGAGGCGGCTGAAATTTTAGACGCCTTGGAACACTTCGCTAAACGTGAAGCCAGCACTTAACTTAGCGTTGTGATTTAGCTCACACTTAATTTTTTTCCTCTTTTGCAGCTTACAATGGTTTCTCTCTGCCCAAGCGATGCACTCAGCAGTGGTGAGGGTAGTTCAATAAGCTCTTTTTGAAAGTTGCGCACAGCAATGACCACTCGTCTATACAAAAGCGTGCTCCGCTACTGCAGGGAGCCAGAGGCGCACAGTCCGACCGATACTGTAATCTATGAAGGCATCGCAAAAGCCTGCATTGAAAAAGGTTACACCAGTCAAGCCCTTGAGTATCTGCAAAAAGCCGCTGAGGTTTGCTTAGAAACCAAGCAGTATGAGCGCTTTTCCTACATTCTTTCCCAGATGAGAGTACTGGAAGGGGGTGCTGCACTGGCTGCTGCGCTGGAGCAGCGATATTCCCACTATTCTCAGTTGTAACACCGCTGCCAAAGATAGCGCCGCAGCGGCTTTGCTGTATCGGCGCTTTGTCCAAGTACCGCTCGAGCGTATATTTGCGCTCTTACCGACTAACTGGAGAGGGGCTTCCACAATGTATCTAAGACTGCTTCTAAGCGCTGTTTTTACACTTGTTTTCTGCTCACTTTCTTTCTCGCAAGGTCGGCTTGTTGGTCGTGTGGCTGATGAGAGCAACAACCCTGTTGCTGCGGCAACAGTCTATGTGGTTAGCCCGAACCTCACACAAGCTACAGTTACCAATGCCTCAGGTTACTTTACCTTTCTGGACCTGCCTTTCGGCAGCTACGTGCTCAAAGCTTACAAGCGTGGTTTCCCCAGTTGGCAAAAAGAACTTAGCATTTCTGCTGCCTCCACATTCCGCGTTGATGTAAGGCTGGTGGAAAAGCCAACTGTTATTGCTTCGGCTGAGACAAAGCCAGTGCAAAAGGAGGCCAGAGAAGCTAAGGAAACTAAGCCGGCTCGCCCAAAGGAAGAGCGTGAGGGAAAACCACCTGTGCTGGCTCAAGCTCCTGCTCCAGCTGCACCTGCTCCTGCTGCGCCTGCTCCTGCCGCAGCTCAACCTGAACCAAAGCCGCAAACTGTTTCGGACGATGATATTGACAAAGAAGAAGGGTTACGCCAATCCGTTCAGGCAGCCAAAGATGTTGCAGCCAGTGATGCGGTCAAGCCTGATACTAAACCAGAAATCATTGGTGGAATGGAAGCACTCAACCGAAAGATTATCTACCCTGCTATTGCTCGTGAGCGCGGTTTGCAAGGTGGCGTGATTGCCAAAGTCAGTGTCGATAAACTTGGTTTTGTAACAAAGGTAACTATCCTGCGTTCTACTGACCCCTCGTTTAGTGAAGAGGTGTTTCGTGTGCTCAGTGATGACATCCGCTTTAAGCCTGCTACCCTGAACGGTCAGCCTGTTGCCGCTTCTGCTGTTATCTACGTGGAGTTCAAGCTCCAGTAGCTCTGCTCACTATTCCTTTGCCTCTGCCTATACCGCTTCACGAACAGCTGCTTAGCTTTAGTTTTCCACCTGTGCAAAGAGATAAAACTTTCGAATCTGCACAAAGCCTTCTTTTTTGAAGGGTTCAACCGTTTTCATCGTTAGGTGCTCTCCTTCCACGCGCAGGCGGTATTCACTGAACGCGCCTCTGAAAAATTCTTCTTGCACAACTGCCCGAAACACATTCTCACCCTGTGCCCGCGCAACTGGCACGATGTGCTCTGGGCGTATCACCACATCAAAGACCTTTGCAGGCAAGCTATCGCAAGCGTGTCTTAACACCAAACCTGTCTCAGAGGTCAGCAGATTTTTATCCAGCGTTTTCATTCGCACCGTGTTTGCATCGCCAATGAAGGTCGCACCAAAATGGGTTTTCGGGCACTCATAAATTTCTCTTGGTGCGCCTATCTCCACCAACCTTCCTTGATGTAGCAGCATCAGTCGGTCAGCCAGCATTAGGGCTTCTTCTTGGTCATGCGTGATGTAGAGGAATGTTTTGCGCGTTTGGCGCTGAAGTGCTTTCAGCTCCTTTTGCAACTCTCGCCTTAGCACCACATCTAAGTTTGAGAGCGGTTCATCGAACAAAATCAGCTCGGATGGTGCTGCCAGTGCTCGAGCAATTGCTACACGCTGCTGCTCACCACCTGAAAGCTCTGCAATTGAACGGTAGAGCCGCTCTTCAATGCGCAGCACCTTCGCCGTCTCTACCACGATTTTCTGAATCTCTCGCTCTGCAATGCGCGCTTCACGCAAGCCAAATGCAATGTTTTCAAACACATTGAGATGCGGAAAGAGCGCATAGTTTTGAAACACCATCACAGCTCGGCGTCGATGTGGCGCCAGTTTGGTGACTTCCTTCTCACCAAACCAAATTCGCCCTGCATCGGGCTTTTCAAGCCCTGCCAAAATGCGCGCTAGTGTGGATTTGCCGCTACCTGACTTCCCCAGCACGGCAAAGAACTCGGCTTCCCCACACTCAAACGAAAGGTCTTCTAAGGCAACTTGACTTCCAAAACGCTTGGTAAGATGTTCTACTTTAAGTTTCACTTGCGATGTTTAGGTTGAATTTGATGCTCGAACTGCAAAATTATCCAACTTCTCCAAAATCGCTTGACGGAAGCAGCCACTATCTCGCTCTCTCCTCTAAGCCTTCAAACCAGAGCAGTACATTGATTGCAAAGGAAAGGACGTGCAGATGCGCCTGCGCTCACTATCCCTGCCTTGCTCGGGGGTCGTTTCCAGAAGCCTTTACTTTTGGTGCAAAGTAAGAGTGGCAATTTGTCCGCTGTCCGCTGCGTTTGAATGCAGTGAAATTTTTATGCCAAATCGGTGTCAGGCTTGCATTCGGCGTGCTTCTTCCAAAATTGCGACGCTGGCGGAGGTGCCCAGTCGCGTTGCCCCTGCTTCCAACATCGCCATCGCTTGCGCCAGTGTCTTGATGCCACCCGATGCTTTCACGCCGATTTCTGCTTTGACGGCTTTCTGCATGAGCTTCACATCCTCAATGGTTGCACCTGCTTTGGAAAAGCCTGTGGATGTTTTCACAAATGCCGCGCCTACGCTCTTAGCCAGCTCACATGCCATAATTTTTTCTTCGTCGGTCAGCATTGCCGTCTCCAAAATCACCTTTACGGCTGCGTTGTTTGCTCTTGCTGCTTCCACTACGGCTGCTATATCCGCCTCAACAGCGCTATAAAGTTTGGCTTTCAGCAAGCCAATCGCTATCACCATATCGACTTCGGCTGCGCCTCGCTCACATACCCAGTGTGTTTCTTCAACTTTGATTGTCGTTGGCGTTGCACCTAATGGAAACCCAACCACTGAGCAAACTTTCACGCCTGTCTCTCTCAAGTGCTCGCTGCACTGTGGCACAAAAATCGGATTTACGCATACCGCATAAAACCCGTAGCTTACGGCTTCTTTGCAAAGTCGATGGATGTCATCAGGGGTTACTTCTGGCCTGAGGTTGGTGTGGTCAATGTATCGCGCTAGCTCACTTGCTTGCAGATTTGTCATAATGTGGGACTGCTAACTACTTTTTGTTGCATGTTGTTTTTGCAGTCAGTTCAGGGCATTTTCAAAATAGAAAACTTTCCTGCTCTGCAAAATGGGTGCAAGGGACTGCCTTTTTGCTACGACTCTCCCACTTAAAAGATTCACTTTTTCTATGCTTTTTCTCCAGACTCGGTTGCCACAGAATTGCGGGTGATTTGTTTGAGCTGAGAAAAATGCGTAGTTAGCAGAGGAAAACCCCAAAGAGGAGGCAAGTGCTATGCACCCCGTTCTTCAGCGTATCCGTGAGCGCGCTCGTGCCAAGCAAGCGACAATTGTTTTTCCCGAATCGACCGATGCTCGAACTCTGCATGCGATTGTTGAGATGATTGAGCATCGGCTCATTCAGCCTGTTTTGCTTGGTCAGCGCGAGGCAATCTTTGCTTGTGCGCAATCGCTTGGCTTGAAGATTCCAGAAGATGCTGTTCAGATTGTCGATATAGAATCATCTGGCTGCCTTGAAGAGTATGCACACGAGTATTTCTTACTGCGGCAGCATAAGGGAGTTACTGAGGCAAAGGCAATGCAGACTATCCGTCAGCCGCTTTTTTATGCTGCAATGATGGTGCGCAAAGGGGTTGTGGATGGCTGCGTTGCTGGTGCCGTGAACACCACGGCTGATGTTTTGCGTGCGGCTATCCAAGTCATTGGAGTTGATAGAGCGCAAACGAATTTGGTCTCCAGCTTTTTCCTGATGGCTTTCCCTGACACGCATCACGCTGCGGCAGGACGCGTGTTTACTTTTGCGGATTGCGGTGTAGTGCCTTACCCAACGCCAGAAGAACTTGCTGACATTGCCATTACCTCTGCCGCCTCACACCAAACCCTAACGGGTGAAGTGCCGAAAGTAGCGATGCTTTCCTTTTCCACGAAAGGCAGTGCTTCGCATGAAGCGGTCGAGAAAGTGGTGCGTGCAGTTGAGTTGGCTCGAGCGCGTCAGCCGTCACTGCTCATTGATGGCGAGTTGCAGTTTGATGCAGCCTTTGTGGAAAGCGTTGCGCAGCGTAAAGCGCCCAACAGCCCTGTTGCAGGCCAAGCCAATGTGTTCATTTTTCCTAACCTTGATGCGGGCAATATCGGCTACAAACTTACCGAGCGCTTAGGCGGCGCTACGGCTATTGGCCCTATCATTCAAGGGCTGGCTAAGCCCATGAACGACCTTTCACGTGGCGCAAAACCCAGCGACATTGTCGATGTGGCGTGCATCTGCGCCTTGCGAAAAGTAGGTAACTAAGTTACACAATCAATACGGCTTTTCTCCAATGTAATTGCCGGGTGGGTCGTAGTTAAAGACCACAATCATCATACCGTTGCACATCACCTTTGCACCGCCTACATACTTTGTGCCTCGCCATACAATTTGTGTGTAGTGTCCCACGCCCCTAAATGATAGGTGTGTAGAGGGGTCTTGTTCAAAAAGGTGCTTTTCACTCAGCCATGACCTTACCGCATCTGCAATCGTGTAGTAGCCTGCCGTGCCCATAAAGAGATTTTCTCCATATTGATTGCTGGGGCGATGTGCGAACTTGCACCCCTGCTTAGCCAGCTCATTTGCCCATTCTTGTGCATAGCGAGAGAGCTTATCTGACCACTGCAGCGGTTCTACTCCTACCGCTTTCCTTGCTTCATTGTGCAGCATTAGCGCGCTGTCAATTTCGGCTTGGGTTAGCAATTCGGCCTGCATCTCTGAGAAACTGGCGGTGCCTAACTTCTCAGCAGGCGTCTGCGCCACCGCTCGCACTGATGAGCACACTGCGGCGATTAAAAGAAAGCAGGCACAGTGTATTGGCGGCAGCCTAAGACGTAGATACATACATCACTGCTGGCGCATTGCGGCTTACATTAGTTCCCCGTTATGCTTTGCAGCTCTTGCCGAACCCCCGGTAGCGTAACGCCTGCAAGAGCAATTCTTACCGCTCCACTTTCTTGCCGCACGACCCCTGTATTTGGCGCTACCCACACCCGCAGCGGCACCGAAATCGGTATCGTCACAGGAAATCCAGCTGGCGAGAACCTTAGCTCAACATTTGTAGTAATCGTGATACGTGTCGTGTTGTAAGTACGATTGTTCAGTGTTAGCTGCTGCGTAGAATCCACGCGACCTTGCACATTTGCCGTAATCGTTGCATTGCCCAACCCATCTATGACCGCTTCAACTCGAGCATTTTGTAGAATGGTATAGGTGCTGCCTATTCCGCCAGAAGTTTTAATAAACGGATACCAGCCCGGCTGAAAGCCTGTTACATTTCGTATTCCCCCTATATCAATCAAGTCTTGAATGCCAGAAAGGTAGATGAGTTGGTCTCTGCGGTTGTTTTCATAGGCATAGAGCGTTGTATCGGTTGTTGGGGTGCCGGTTAGCGGTGTAGTGGTTGAAATGACCACAAAAGCCTCTCTGCCTGCCAGCTGCTGCGTGCCAGTCAGTCGCTGCACGGTGGTGCCTGCTGGACGATACACATTATTTCCGACCGTATCCACTGACGTGCTGTATGTCCAAGTTACACCGATGCGCGTTGGGAAAATCCCCTCTGGCTCGCTCGGCCCAGAGCTTTGCTGACAGGAGCTTAGCACGGCTGCTGATAGAGCAAGCAGCCACACTGAGTGTTTTGCAAGTTTAGCTATCATTTCTTGCAAACGGTTAAAGGTTTATTTGAACAGCGAGAGCGTATGGAACGCTCTCGCTTCAGCTTGCCCAATCTTCAATCAAACTTCAATTTCGCTATGTTTGCTTTCACCTCTTCTGCCGACTTATGTAGCGCTTGACGGTCACTTTCATCTAAGTTGATTTCGATGATTTCTTCCACGCCATTTCTGCCGAGCTTTACTGGCACACCGACATAAACATCTTTCAAGCCATATTGTCCTGTTAGCCATACCGAACATGGTAAGATGCGCTTACGGTCTTTTACAATCGCTTCAATCATTTCCACTGCCGCTGCGGAGGGCGCATAATACGCTGAACCAGTTTTGAGAAAATTGACAATCTCTGCGCCGCCGTTGCGGGTTCTATCGGATAAGGCTTTCAGACGCTCTTCAGCTTTCTTTTCGTCTTTGTAGTGCATTGTGAGATACTCACGAATTGGAATGCCAGCAATGGTCGTGTATTTGATAATCGGCACCATTGAGTCGCCGTGCCCTCCCAGAACAAAGGCATTGACATCTTGCACCGACACATTACACTCCATTGCAATGAAGGCTCTAAACCGTGCCGTATCTAAGACACCTGCCATTCCAAAGACACGATGCGATGGAAATCCGCTGCGAATGTAAGCCACATAAGTCATCACATCAAGTGGGTTGGAGACCACGATGATAATGGCATTTGGCGACTTTGCAACGGCTTTTTCGGTTACATCCTTCACAATACCTGCATTGGTGGCTTGAAGGTCATCACGGCTCATACCGGGCTTGCGTGCAATACCTGCAGTGATGAGAATGATATCTGACCCTGCAGTTTCCTCATAACCGTTTGTGCCAATCACTTTGGTATCGAACAGCTCAATTGGTGCAGACTGGTACATATCTAAGCCTTTGCCTTGCGGAATACCTTCGACGACATCTACCAGTACGACTTCCCGCGCCAGCTCTTTTTCAATAATGCGCTGTGCGGCGGTTGCGCCCACATTTCCGGCGCCAATAACGGTGATTTTCATAGTGATGGAGTTTTTGAGCGGTTACGAAAATGATTTGGTTACTTCGAAGTGCTCAAAGATAGCAAACCTTTTTGGGGGTTCAAATCCAAGTTACAGGCCTTTGCGCACCAGTAAGCCTTCCACGCATTGCACTCATATTTGGAGAAATGCAGCACAAAGGTGAACTTCGGCGCTCAATTTCACCAAAACATCTCATCTCAAATGAATCTTTTTTCACTCAAAGGAAAAGTTGCCGTTGTAACGGGGGCACTGGGACTACTTGGCAAGCAGCATTGTTATGCGCTGGCAGAAGCAGGCGCTAATGTGGTTGTGACCGACTTAGATGACGCTGCAGCTAAAGCCTTTGCCGAAGAATTATCCGCTGCCTATCAAGCTGCAATTGGCGTCGGTGCCGACATCACCCAGCCTGATTCGGTCAAAGCCTTGCGCGATGCTACGCTTGCAGCTTTCGGCACAGTTGATGTGCTGGTCAACAATGCTGCAATCAACGATATGTTTGAAAACCCTACTGCGGCGGCTGAGCTATCGAAGTTCGAAAACTATCCGCTTGCACTTTTTCAAAAGTCGCTCGATGTGAATGTAACCGGTATGTTTCTCTGCTCCCAGATTCTCGGCACAGAAATGGCGCAGCGTGGTAAGGGGAGCATTATCAACATCGCCTCGACATATGGTATTGTCGCGCCTGACCAGTCGCTTTATCGTCGACCTGACGGCACACAGTCGTTCTGGAAATCTGTTGCCTACCCTGTTACCAAAGGTGCGGTGCTTTCCTTTACACGATTTTTAGCGGCTTATTGGGGTCATCGAAATGTGCGCGTCAATGCGCTCTCGCCCGGCGGCGTAGAAAATGCACAAGAAGAATTTTTTATTCGTCAATACGCCGCCAGAACACCACTGGGTAGAATGGCAAAGCCAACTGACTACAAAGGCGCTATTGTTTTTCTGGCAAGCGATGCCTCTGCCTATATGACTGGCGCAAATTTAGTCGTTGACGGCGGCTGGACGATTTGGTGAGCTGTTAGCGCAAGGCACTTAGTGATGGCCGTAGTAAAATCCCAGCTCCCGCTCTACTTCCTTAGGCAGTTCTGGCAGCGCAGAGCGCGGAATGAGAAATGTCGACAGATTGAAAAAATCCGTAAAGATGCGGTGTGCCTCGATGGTCTTTTTGAGATATTGATGTCCCGATGAGCCGCCTGTGCCGATTTTTGTGCCAATCATTCGCTGCACCATTATCGCATGCTGGTAGCGCCATGTGGTAAAGAGTTCATCAATTTCAATGAGCGTATTAAGCAAGCGGAAAGGTTGGTGTAAAATCGGTTGCTCACGGTAAAGCATAATTAGCAAGGCAGCTTGCGCTGCGCGATGCGACAGCCGTCTGAGACCCTGCTCACGCAGTCGCTCATACTCTGACTCGTCAAGGATGGCTAAGAAGCTGGCTTCAGTTTTCTGCAAAGTCTCTAACTCGCGTGCTCTTTCCGCAGGTGAGAGCGTTGGATTGGAAAGAATAGTGTGGCGGTCGCGCTGCAGCATTTCAGAGACGGCGCGCCTGTAGCTTTGCCAAAAGTCAAAATCCCCAAACGAAAGAAACGGGGTGCGTTCCAGCCAGCGCTCGACCAGCTCAAAGAGCGAGGGCTTAGCTTCCCACTCTTGCACCAGCCGCTGATGCACTGGCGAAAGTCGATGGCTATATGTGACCTGCCCAAAATCGACGCGCTGCTCTTGCAGAAGTCCCAGCCGATTTTCAATGAGCCGAAACTGCACGCTCTGGAAGCCAGAAGCCGGAGAAAGAAAATCCCGAAATTCCAAAAAGTCCAGCGGCGTCATGGTCTCTAAAATGCGGAACTGGTCAATCATCACTTTCTGAATCTCTGTGATGCGCAGAAGCCGTGCCACTGCAACGCCGAGATTCTTTTCATCAACGAAGTCGCTCTCAAACATTTCGCAAACTGACTCTAACTCGTGCAGAATTTGTTTGAACCACAATTCAAAGGCTTGGTGCACGATGATGAAGAGCATTTCATCGTGGGCAGGCTTACCAAACTCTGCGCTTCGTGGCTGCTGCGCCGAAAGTAGTTGCTCTAAGCGAAGGTAGTCGGCATAGTAAGCTGGTGGATATGGCTTAGTCATAGTAATTGAACGATACGGTTCAAAATCGTGTTTGCGCAAACTGCCAAAACTTGGCGTATTTTTGTAAAATTTTATTGCTTTGAAATCTAACGAATTCTCAGTAGTGAAACGCATTGCAACCTATACACTGGGCTGTAAGCTGAATTTTTCGGAGACGGCTGCTTTGGCGGAGCATTTTTTGAAACAGGGTTATGAGCTGGTGCCTTTTGGCGAGAAAGCAGACGTAACGATTATCAACACTTGCACGGTTACAGAGAACGCCGATGTCAAGTGCCGCAACATTGTGCGCCGTGCGTTGCGTGCGTCCCCTGAGAGCTTTGTTGCTGTCATCGGCTGCTATGCACAGCTTGCACCTGAAGAGCTTGCCTCAATTGAAGGCGTCGATGTGGTCTTAGGTGCAAAAGAGAAGTTTGATTTGCCGCGCTACATTCGCGAGCAGAAAAACGCCGAAGCCCAGATTTTCGTGAGCAACATTGATACTGTCGAGAACTTTGGCTTTGGTCATTCTATTGCGATTGGTGGCGTGCAAGAGCGCACTCGCGCCTACCTCAAAGTGCAAGATGGCTGCAACTACAATTGCTCTTACTGCACCATTCCGCTGGCGCGTGGCAAAAGCCGCTCTGAATCCATTGAGACGATTCTCCAGCAGGCGGAACTATTGCTTGCGGCAGGCTACCAAGAAATTGTGCTCACCGGCGTCAACATCGGCGACTATGGGAACAAGCCTGATGGCTCAAAGGGCACTGCGAATTTCCTCGACCTGCTCAAAGCCTTAGAGGAACTGCCGATTCCACGCCTTCGCATTAGCTCCATTGAGCCAAATCTGCTTACGAGCGAGATGATTGATTTCATTGCACAGTCAAAGCGGATTGTGCCGCATTTTCACTTGCCGCTTCAATCAGGTTCTGCCGAGATTCTTCGCCGAATGCGCCGGCGCTACACAAAGGAGCTGTATGCAGAACGCGTTTGGGAAGTTGTTAAGAAAATCCCTGATGTGTGCATCGGTGCCGATGTCATCGTGGGTTTTCCGAGTGAAACCGACGAGCACTTTGAGGAAACTTACCGCTTCATTGAATCGCTGCCGATTGCGTATTTGCACGTCTTTACCTTCTCAAAGCGTCCTAATACCGCTGCCGCTGAAGCCCTTGACCGTGGGGAGCTTTCGGAAGTGCCAAGCACAGTCAAGCAAGCACGAAACCGTAAACTTCAAGAACTTTCTTACTTCAAGAAGCAAGCCTTCGCCTCACGATACATTGGTAGAACGATGCCCGTGCTTTTCGAAGATGGATTTTCGGACAACGAGGAGCTATGTGACACAGTCTCTAATGAAGCCCTTTATTGCTTTGGGCATACAGCAAATTATCTGCGTGTGCGAGTAACTGTTCCCAGCAAAGCATGGGCAATGCAGCACTTGGTTGGCAAAATTGTGCCAGTGCAGCTTGCTGCAATTGACGATGCATTAGATGTAGTGGGCGTCGTAGAAACAACTCCTTGTTAAATGTAGCGTAGACTGCAGTGCCACTTTACCGCAGTATACTGCCTTGCAGTCGGCGAAAAAATGCGTATCTTGCACGTTGCGGCAGTACATTTGTAACAAAGGTAGTATGCGGTATGTGGTTGTCTTACTTTCAACTAAATCGTCCGTCTATGATTGGCGCAAAGAAGCCTTTCACAGAAGAAGCTGCCGCCGCCGTGCCTCTGATGCGATATGATGTGTATTATCACCAGATGCCGGACGGCACTGTCAAGCAAATCAATCCCTTCAATGGGACGGAAGTTTGGTCCGTGCCCGGGCGTGGTCGTAAACCGTTAGACCATGAATCCCCCGAAACGGTCGAACCACTTGCGCCCAAAGAGAAAGAGGACTACTGTTCCTTTTGCGAGACACGATACTTTGAAACCCCACCTGAAAAATTCCGCTTAGTAAAGCAAGGCAATCACTACCAGAAACTGCACCAACTGCCTGCTTCACAGTACTTCAATACGAAGGCTGAATTTCGGCGCGTGCCCAACCTCTTTGAGATTCTCTCGCTGGATTACTGGCGACTTAACTACAATTTCAGAATGACCAAGGCTCAGCTCGAGTGGCGAGAAAAGTATCTTAGCGAGCCAGAAGGCATGCAGCATGTGCTTAGCGTGATTGACTACAAGCTCTCTAAACTGGGCAGAACCGCTGAGGAAATCAAAGCCACCTCGATTGATGAAAAACTCGCACTTGCCGATGCATTCTTTGGTGGCAGCCATGAACTTATCATAGCAGGTCGGCACTACAAGCGCGGGGCTACCAAAAGCAATGAACTTTTCAGCTCAGGCGAAATGACGCCCGATGAACACGAAGCCTATTTCATCGCTACGGTTGATGCTTTGCGCGACATTTACGCCAACAACCGCTACGTGCGCTATGTGAGCGTTTTTCAAAATTGGCTAAAACCTGCGGGTGCGTCCTTTAATCATCTGCATAAGCAACTGGTTGGCTTAGATAGCTGGTCTATCGCAATTGAGAACCAAGTGCAGATGGTGCGCTCAAACCCGAATGTCTTCAACGAATACGGCCCTAACCTTGCGATTCATTACAACTTGGTCTTTGCCGAAAACGACTACGCAATTGCCTATTCAGCCATTGGGCACCGTTTTCCAACGATTGCGATATATTCCAAAGCTGCCAATGCACGCCCGCAAGACCACACCGCTGAGGAACTGCGCGGAATGAGCGACCTTGTGCACGCCTGCCATGTTGCAATGGGCAGCGGCATTTCCTGCAACGAAGAGTGGTATTACACGCCGATTGACTCGGTCTACAATATGCCTTGGAAAATCCTGATTAAGTGGCGTATCAATATCCCAGCAGGCTTTGAAGGCAATACCAACATTTATATCAACCCGATTAGCCCCGTTGAGCTGCGAGACAAAATGGTGCCCAGAATGTATGAGGTGCGCGACAAAGGCTTGATTGCCAAAGGTATTGCTATTGCAGAGGAGTGTCCTTGTCGTCCCAACTCACTGAAATATTACATCCGGTAGGATACATGCTGGTAGGACTTGCAAGCTAACCAGAAGGCGCTTCGGCGCTATTACTTTTTCTCTTATTGGAAGGGCATAAGGTGGTCTCGCAGGCGTGTAATATACACAGCTCATAGTGAAATTGCGGCGGCTGCTGCCTGTGCTTCTTGGAGGCAGTTCTCCAGCGACTCGCCTACAACGGTAATGTGCCCCATCTTGCGTCCGATGCGTGAATCTTTTTTTCCGTAGATGTGCACCTTCGCACGTGCGTGACACAGTGCGCTGGGGAGTGTGCTGAGTTCCACAGGTGCGTTACGCGTGCCCAGCAGATTTACCATTACTGCAGCTTTGACCATCATATCGGGGCTACCTAATGGATAGCCCAGCACTGCCCGCAAGTGATTTTCAAACTGCGAGGTGATGCAGGCTTCAATGGTATAGTGCCCAGAATTGTGTGGTCTTGGAGCCAGCTCATTGATAAGCACTTTCCCAGACGATGTAAGAAACATCTCCACTCCGAATATGCCTATGCCCTTGATGGCTAAAATTGCTTCGCGCGCCAGTTCACTGGCGTCAGTTAGAACCTTGTGCTCAAACGGTGCGGGGGCTTTCACGATTTTGCAGATGTGGTTTTCTTGCACGGTTTCCACAACAGGGTAGACCACTACTTCTCCTCTCTGGCTGCGCGCTACCATTGTTGCCAGTTCAGCTTGAAAGGCTACAAAGGCCTCTGCCATCACGCGCCGGTTTGGGAATCCCAAGTCGCTTAGTGCCTTTTCAATTTCACTTGCCGTGCGTACTGTGCGATTACCGTAGCCATCGTAGCCACCCTGACGTGCTTTAAGCAAAAAGGGATAGCCAAATTCCTCACCGAATTTTTCTGCCTCTGCTTTTGAGCCAATGCTGCGAAAAGGTGCTACGGGCAAGCCTGCGTTCTCTAAGGTTTCTTTCTGCGTGAGTTTATCTTGAATGCGTGCAATTGTGTCGGGCGATGGCAGAACTGGCGTTCCAAATGATTCCAGCTGACGTAGGTGCTCTGCCTCAATAAATTCATTTTCCAGCGTAACGAGGTGGCAGAGGCGTGCAAACTCAGCTTGCTTGGTCGCATCATGCCACTCGCCCACCACATTCAGCGAAGTGAGCTGCCCTGCTGGCGATTCAGGTTGGCGCTCAAAGATAGCAACCCGAAAGCCAAATCGAAAGGCGGCGTAACTGGTCATTCGTGCCAATTGTCCGCCGCCCAAAATGCCAATAGTCTGCGTTTTCACGCGCTTGCGTCTTCTGGGATTCGCTCTCTCAGTTTTTGGACAAGTTTCGCGCAATCACAATGCGTTGAATTTCTGAGGTACCTTCACCAATCGTGCAGAGCTTTACATCACGGTAGTATTTTTCGACAGGATACTCCTTGATGAAACCATATCCACCAAAGATTTGCACCGCGTCGCTGGTCACACGTGTAGCCACTTCCGACGCAAAGAGTTTCGCCTGTGATGATTCGAGCGTGGTCACCTTGCCTTCATCTTTGAGTGAGGCGGCTTTCATCGTTAGGAGCCGTGCAGCTTGCACTTCAGTCGCCATATCCGCCAGCTTGAATTGAATGGCCTGAAAGTCGCCAATAGGTCTGCCGAATTGCTTGCGCTCTTTGGCGTACTTGATAGCCGCTTCTAACGCCCCTTGCGCAATGCCGACCGACAAGGCTGCAATTGAGATGCGCCCACCATCCAGAATCTTCATTGCTTGTTTGAAACCGTCGTTTAGCTCACCGATAAGATTCTCGTAAGGAATGCGGCAGTTATCCATTACGAGCTGCCCTGTCTCCGAGGCGCGCATGCCGAGTTTGTTTTCTTTTTTGCCTGCGCTGAACCCTGGCGTGCCTTTCTCAATGATAAACGCTGAAATGCCATGGTTGCCCTTTTCTTTATCGGTGATAGCCATCACGACCGCCACTTCGGCAGAATGCGAATTGGTGATAAAGTTTTTTGTGCCATTTAACACCCAGTAGTCGCCATCGCGCACGGCTGTGGTGAGCATTCCTGCGGCATCGCTGCCAGAGTTGGGTTCAGTAAGTCCCCATGCAGCCAGTTTTTTGCCGCTGGCAAGGTCAGGGATATACTTTTTCTTTTGCGCCTCTGAGCCAAACTGGTAAATGTGATTGGTTCCCAGCGAAGTGTGAGCCGCTATCGTCAAGGCTAAGCTGGCATCATATTTTGCCAGCTCCTCAATTGCCACCACATATTCCAAGTAACCAAACCCTGCACCGCCTACTTCGTGTGGGAAAATCATACCCAGCAATCCTAACTCGCCTGCTTTGAGCACCACATCGAGCGGGAACTTTTGATGCTCATCATCCTCCATCATTCGGTTATAGGGATACTCACGTGCAAGAAAATTTCGGACGATGTCCGCCACCATTTTTTGGTTTTCAGTATAGCTGAAATCCATTGCGGCTTGCAACTCCGCTTGAACCAATTCCGACATACTTTTTGCAAGAAGTTTTGTGTTAATTGGAATTAATGTGCAGCAGTCAAATTACATACCTCTCTACTGAAATGCAAAATATGAGGATGGCTGCTGCTAGTCCAATGCTGCTTTCATTTGCTGCCAATTGGGTATTACAGCTTACGATTTTAATTTGCAGCTCTAACCTAACCACGCTCATCATTATGAGAATTGAAAAAGTTGCCGTCATCGGAGGCGGCACAATGGGCAACGGCATTGCTCATGTGTTCGCTCAGTTTGGTTATCCTACCACGCTGGTCGACATTAAGCAAGAATTCTTAGACCGAGCGCTGCACACCATTTCTACCAACCTTGACCGACAAGTCAAAAAAGGTGTGCTCACAGAAGAGCAGAAAGCTCAAACGCTCCAACGCATTACGACCAGCTTGGACTTGCCAAGTAGCGTCAAAGACGCCGACCTTGTCATAGAAGCAGTCAATGAGAACTTTGAGCTCAAGCAATCTGTCTTCAAAGCCCTTGATGAACACGCCAAGCCGTCAGCAATTCTCGCTACCAACACCAGCTCCATTTCTATTACCAAAATAGCCGCCACAACCAAGCGCCCTGCACAGGTGATTGGTATGCACTTTATGAATCCTGTGCCCGTTATGAAGCTTGTAGAGGTCATTCGTGCACTCCAGACCTCTGATGAAACTTTCGCTGCGATTGAAGCCACCGCCAAGGCGATTGGGAAAGTGCCTGTTAGCTGCAATGACTACCCCGGCTTTATTTCTAACCGAATTTTGATGCCGATGATTAACGAGGCAATTCAGTGTGTCTATGAAAACATCGCCACGCCTGAGGCTATTGACGAGATTATGAAACTAGGCATGGCTCACCCGATGGGACCTTTGACGCTTGCCGACTTTATCGGCTTAGATGTCTGTCTTGCGATTATGGAAGTGCTCTATGAAGGTTTTAACGACCCAAAGTATCGCCCATCGCCACTTTTAAAGAATATGGTCGCAGCAGGTTATTTAGGACGCAAGTCAGGTCGCGGTTTCTACCGATATGACTAATTCGACAAGCACGCAGACAAAATTTTTGCAAGCTATGGATGAGCCTGTCCCACAACTTTATTGTTCTCGTGGTTTTACAATCCAAGAGTTGGTTAAAATCTACGCACGCTACTGCAAAGACCTTGCCGACCCCGAAGAGATCTGGATTGAGGGCTACGATGAGTTTCTTTTCTACCGCAGTGACATTGAGATTCGAAAAAATGAACTGACCCCTGAACTTGCGGCTGAGGTACGCCGCAACGACCGCATTGTGCTTGAAAAAGCTTACAAATATCTCGAGGAGTATGAGTTTGGTATTGGCTTGCTGGAAGACCGCTATCGCTGTAAGCGCTACCCGAAGTCGCATTGGTGGTGGTATGTGGATAAAATCCATCACGGCGAGTTGCCGAAGCCTGACTTATCGCAGCCTATCTGAGTTATTGGCCTTTCATTAGTAGGGGAATTTCATTCGGTAGGAAAATCCAGTAGCATACGTATGCAAAGGCTGCTGCACTCAATGGAATGGTAAGGTTGTCATCAATCGTGTAACCCCCAATTTTGAACGGCACCACTTCTGCAATTGTGGCTACAACCGCCAGTCCGATGCCCACAGCAAAGTTGAGGTGCGGCGTCAATGCAACCACTGCTATCGCAGCGATGAGGAATGCAAGGCTACCCTCTACGGTCTTAGAAAAAAGTTTATGCTTGCCAAACTTGCGTCCAACTAATGCCGCTGCGGTATCTGCAACAATTAGGATTGCAAATGATGCAATTGCAATGATTTTCGGAAATAGCGCTACAGTTAGCAATGCCGACAGTGTAACAAAAGTTGCGCCATTGAAGCGCTTTTTCGTTGGGTCTTTTTCGTGCGGACGAAGTAGTGAGCCAAAAGTTTTGAAATACCACACGGCTACAGGCTGCACAAACATTTTGACAAAATCCACTGTAAAAAAGCCGAGAAACAAAATCGTCAGTAAAACTATTGCCAACTTCTGCGTAATGTGGTAGTAAATTAGCGGTATAGCGATGGAGCAAACGTGAATTGCTTTGCGAGCCAGCTCGTTGTGGTATTCAATTTGCGCGGCATCTAGCCGCCCGTTTTGAGTTACTTCCTTGAGCGTCCCGATGCCCTCCGGTTCAGAATGTTGCATAGCGCTTACAAATTGCCTGTAAAGTTAGAGCAATCGGTTTAGGGTTACAAAATTTTTCTCTATGGCGTTGAAAGTTTTTCTTACTGGCGCAAGTGGTCTTTTAGGTGGCAATATTCTTCGTCATCTTGCTCTGCGCCCTCATCTTCAGATTTGCGCCGTGCAGCGCCATGCGTCTTTTACCGTGCCCGCTGCATTCTCATTAGGACACCCTGTGCTCTCCCTTGACCTTTCATCGGAGAACGATGTGTGGAATGTGCTTTCAAACTGGCGTCCCAATGTAATCATCCACACAGCTGCAATGAGCGACCCTGTTGCCTGTGAGTGGCAACGCGATGCGGCAACTGTGCAGAACATCTTGGTTACGCGCCTGCTCGCCAGACTTGCCGAACACTTTGGTGCCCGCTTTATCTTCATCTCCACAGACCTTGTCTTTGACGGCGAAAAAGGTAACTACCAAGAAACTGATACTCGCCGTCCACTTAGCTTCTACGGCGCGACCAAAGCTATCAGTGAAGATGAGATTGCTCAAACACTTGAAGATTATGCCGTTCTTCGCACTACGATTATGCTTGGCTACTCGCCACGCGGGACACGCAGTCTCAATGAACGTTTGATGCTGGATATTGCCAGTGAGCGTACCCCGACGCTTTTTATTGATGAATACCGCAGTCCTATTGCTGTCGATACACTAGCGAAAATCGTTGTGGAATTTGCTCTCGATGACGCCAGAGAAGCACGGGGTATTTTTCATGCCGTTGGCAATGAACGGCTTTCTCGCTATGAAATTGGCAAGCGTATTTTTGAGCGCTTTGGGGTACCGCCACATCGCTACCGTTCTGCCCTGCTTTCAGAAGTGGTCTCTACGCCGCCCCGCCCACGCGACTGCAGCCTGGACAATCGCAAGCTCCTGAGCATCATTAAAACCCGAATTCCATCATTTGATGAAATGATACGCGCACTTTAATTCCTACTCGCGCCCTCCACCTCTTTGCCTCTACGCTAGCGCACTCAAAATTCGCTCAGCAATTTGCCTACCTGTAAAGCCTTCATACTCCAACACCCTGTCCAAGAGCGCAGGTTTGAACCACCGATGTTCCAGTGCAATCGGAAGCACATTTGCCATAAGCTGATGCTTGAGCAGCAGTTCAGCCACAATGCTGTATAGCCCACCTGTTAAAAAATGGTCTTCGAGCGTTACAACCAATTTGCATTCCCTTGCGGCTCTTAGCACTGTCTCTGCGTCAATTGGCTTGGGCATTCGGATATTGATGAGCCGCACGGACTTGCCCTGTGCCTCTAAGATGTCTTTTGCCTTCACCGCTTCACGAAGCAAAAAGCCGTAGACCAGAATCGCTATATCGTTTCCATTGGAGAGTGTTTCAGCTTTGCCAATCTCAAACGGCGCAATGTGCCTTACAGGCGCAGGATGCGGATTGTGTCTGATGTAGCATGGCGCGGGATATTCGGCAAGAACTTTGATTCCTTCGGCAAGTTCCTCTGCGTCGCTGGGACAAAAGACCATCACGTTTGGCAAGCCGCGCATCAGTGCCACATCTTCAATCGCTTGGTGTGTCGGACCGTTTGCGTCAGAAAGAAAGCCAGGCACACCGCCCACCATCTTCACAGGTAGGTTCGGAATAGCGACATCATCGCGGATGAACTCGTAAGCACGAAAAACCAAAAACGTTGCCAGCGCATGGACAATCGGATAGCGACCGCGAAGCGCTAGACCTGCCGCCATTCCAATCATTGTTTGCTCCGCAATCCCTACATCAATGAAGCGCTTGCCCAATTGCGGTGGCAGGTTGCGAATTGCGGCGCGATTTTCCGCCGTCATCACGATAAGCTTGTCGCTCTTTTGCGCGATTTCTTTTAGGACGTCTTCGTAGGTCATTTTTTCAGAATTGAGGAGCAAGAAGCGAGAATTGAGACTGTCGCAGTCGCTCCTTGTTTTGAGTTAAAGCTTTGATTTTGAAACGGCGTTCATGTAGCCTTGCAACAAGCGTGACACTTCGTCAAGTTAGCGCGAAAGTTCTACTGTTTGAGCATAGTTCAAATCCTGAATCAAAATCAAGAAATACGCGCATTCATCAGCCGAACCTTGCGCAATGTTGAGAAATTTTAGCTTGTCGTTTTTGCCTCTCTTGCGAAATCCTTCTACGATATTCGCGGCAATTGAGACGGCAGCGCGACGCAGTTGAGATGAGAACCCAAACAGTTCTTCTTTCGGCAGCCGTTGCGTGAGTTGATACGCATTCAAAACGAACTGATGTGCTTTTTGCCATACGACAAGGTCTTGAAAACGAGTTGCTCTCTCCATCATTTCCGAAGTTTATGGTTGAAGAAAATTCTCTCGTCGCTTAACTCTCTTTTTCTCGCTTCTCGATTCTCGCTTCTTGTTCTTACCTCACTATCAACGTTTCCGAACTGAGTTCCGCTTGCGCTTCGCCGTGAAGTTCTTTCAAAAGTTGCTCGATTTCTTCGGGCTTGAAATTGACGAACCAACGGTCGGCGCGTCGCTCAATGCTGGGCAAGCCTTTGCCGCGAACCGTATCGGCGATGATGACGCTGGGCGAGCCGTTCTCTGGAATCCACTGGAATGCTTCTTCGAGCGCGTTGAAATCGTGTCCATTGATGCGCTTCACGTTCCAGCCAAACGCTTCGAATTTTGGTTCGAGCGGCTCAATCGGAATGAGGTCTTCGGTTCGAACATTCGCTTGAAACTCATTGCGGTCAACGATTGCCACAAGATTATCAAGCTTGTAGGCTTTTGCCACGAGGAAGCCTTCCCACATCGAGCCTTCGTTGAGTTCACCATCGCCCACAATCACATAGACTTTGTTTTTGCCGCCGCGCAGTTTGATGTCGTAGGCGATGCCCATTGCGACCGAAAGCAAATGACCGAGCGACCCCGAATGAAATTCAATGCCCGGAATGGCGCGATTCGGGTGCCAGTAAATCGAGTCGCTCGTATGAAGATGATGCTTCAATCGCTCGCGCTCGATGAAACCCAGTTCGGCGAGCGTGCCGTAGAGCGCGGGCACGTCGTGTCCTTTGGAGAGCAAGAGATAGTTGCGGTTCTCGTCGCGCAAATTTTCAGGCGTAAGTCCCAAAACCTCTTTGTAGAGATAGACGATAAGATCTGCGCAAGAGAGCGACGCACCGATAAAGCAACCACCATCGGTTGCCATTCGGACGATGTGCTCACGCACCCGTAGTGCAAGAGCTTTCAGTTCAAGTTCTTTCTCTTTGTGCATCATTGTTTTCAGTTTGATGCGTGAAGTTACGGTTTTATGGAGGAATTACGGATATAGTGACGCAGCTCACATATTTTGTCAAATTTCGCAATCGTAGCGTTAGCGTGAGCGTCTAAGTCCCCTGTGAGAGAAGCAAATGATTGGCGTGATATTGCTTCTCTACCTCCTTAACCTAAACTCAACGAATAACCTAAACTATGACTATGCTTAGACTTCGTAACCTACTACTTATTCTGCTACTCTTTGCGTCTCTTTCTGCTTGCCGCCGAGATGACAATCCTGTCTCAGAAAGCAGTGCACCACCCGGCAACTTTTTTACAGTGAACGGTGCTGGCTTCAACAACCGCACTTTTACTATTCCAGAAACTCTGCCGTTGCCTATTCTTCCGCCGAAATTTGCTCTCTACGACAGCACACTTCGCACAACTGCCGTCTTCCAAATTGCCGAGTTTAATTTTACTGACTCTTCTGCTACAGCCATAAGTTTTACCTTTCGTGGCAACCGTGCTGGTGTCTATGAAGGCACATCGGTTGGTGCTCAATTGCAATTAGGTCGCCGTAACTTTGCGGCTGGCGACACCGCTGCAAGTGGCACAGTTATTAGCAACACCTCGTTCCGGGTCAATGTCACACGATACGACGACGCCCAAAAGCGAGTTCAAGGCAGATACAACGGCACTTTCCGCGAAGTCGGTCCATCCGGTGCAACTGTCACCGTTACTGGCGAGTTTGATGTTCCTATCACGTCTATTTTCTTCCCAATAGGGTCTGGCAGTGCTACGGAACATTTACACGACCTGAATAAAGCTTCTATTCGCTTGCACACTCTTTTCAACCAGCCATAGCGTAGCCCTTGTCTTCCTTGAAGAGGGCGCAAAGCCGCCCTCTTTTTGTTCGAGCAAAACTGCGTTGTAACTTTGCAAAAGTGATTCGGTAATGATGAGGCTTTCCACGCATTTTGCGTTTACGCACTTGCACAGCACTTCATTAAACCTTCCAACCCAATTTGCTACCAACAATGTCCAAAATTCTTTACGAAGCCTTGACCTTTGACGATGTGTTGCTTGTGCCAGCTCGTTCTGCAGTGCTACCACGCGACGCTGATGTCTCTACGCGCCTCACTAAGTCTATTCGTCTCAATGTACCGCTGCTTTCCGCTGCGATGGATACGGTTACCGAATCGGAAATGGCGATTGCGCTTGCGCGCGAAGGTGGAATGGGCGTCATTCATAAAAATCTCACCATTGAGCAGCAAGCTGCCGAAGTCGATCGCGTCAAACGCTCTGAGAGCGGTATGATTCAAAATCCAATTACACTCACCGAAGATGCAACGGTCAAAGATGCACTCGAGCTGATGGCACGTTACTCGATTTCAGGCATTCCCGTTGTGGAAAACGGCTCGGAAAATTTAGCCAATAAAAAATTGCGCGGCATCATCACCAACCGTGATTTGCGCTTCAAGCCCGACCTGCATCAAAAAATTGCCGACATTATGACCAAAGAGAATCTCATCACCGCTGAAGTCGGCACCACACTCGAAGAAGCCGAAGAAATCTTGCAGCACCACAAAATCGAAAAACTGCTCATCGTCGACAAAGAAGGTAACCTCAAAGGGCTAATCACCTTCAAGGACATTCAAAAGAAGAAAAAATTTCCAAATGCGTGCAAAGACGAGTTAGGCAGGTTGCGTGTTGCTGCAGCCGTTGGCATTCGTGCCAACACGCTCCAGCGCGTTGAGGCACTGGTAAGTGCAGGGGTCGATGCGATTGTCGTCGATACAGCACATGGTCACAGTGAAGCCGTCTTGAAGATGGTCGAAACCATTAGAGCCAAATTTCCTTCGCTGGGAATTATCGCCGGCAATGTGGCAACCGCAGAAGGCGTGCACGACTTAGTTGCGGCTGGCGCAGATTGCGTCAAAGTCGGCATTGGGCCGGGTAGCATTTGCACGACGCGCATCGTAGCGGGCGTAGGCGTGCCGCAACTTTCCGCAATTATGAACTGCTATGAAGAGGCTCAAAAGACCAATACCCCGCTTATTGCAGATGGGGGCATTAAGTATTCGGGCGATATTGTCAAGGCTCTTGCTGCCGGTGCCGATAGTGTCATGATAGGCTCACTGTTTGCTGGCGTCGATGAATCACCGGGCGAGACAATTCTCTATGAAGGTAGAAAGTTCAAATCGTATCGCGGAATGGGTAGTCTCGGCGCAATGAGTGAGGCTGAAGGCAGCAGCGACCGCTATTTCCAAGATGCAGAAGACGATGTCAAAAAGTTCGTGCCTGAAGGCATCGAAGGCAGAGTGCCCTACAAAGGTGCACTAAGCGAGGTCGTCTATCAACTTATTGGTGGGTTGCGCGCTGCAATGGGCTACTGTGGCGTTAGAACGATTGAGGAACTCAAGACCAAAACGAAATTCGTCAAAATCACCAATGCAGGCCTGCGCGAGTCGCATCCACATAGCGTCTTTATTACCAAAGAAGCACCGAATTATTCACTAAACGCTTAAGCAGCTTTACGACCTACCTTCTCGCATCGCTTCATTCCGTGCAGCGCTGGTGTTCGCTCTTTTGCCAAGCCCTGCACTATATTCGCTTGATTCGCTTGTAACCAAGTTCCTGTAACTTAACTGAGTTGAGCGATGGCTGAACCTGTGAAAAATGTGGAGACCAAGACGCCTCCGACGGCTTGGGCTGACGAGATGGCGCCAATTATGGAACTGGACATTTCTCACATTCAAACTGATGACCAAGCTCCTGTGGATAGTCTCTTTACGGAACGTCAGCAGCGCCTACTTGTAGAGCCGCTTTATGTCAGTTGGAAGCCAAGTCAGCCCTTTTTAGCCTGCGACAATGTCGCCATTTTCTACGGACTGTATTTGCCGCCTGTGGTGCCTGATATGTTTCTCAGTCTCGGTGTGGAACCGCCGCAAGGGGCGTTGATTCACGAAAAGCGTCGCCGGTCATATTTTGTTTGGGAGTATAGCAAGCCGCCAGATGTGGTGGTGGAGGTGCTTTCACCCAGTTATGGCGGGGAGTTTGATGAGAAGATGCGGTTGTATGCTCAGATTGGGGTGGGTTACTATGTGGTGTATGACCCTGCGGATTTTCGGACAACGAAGCGGCTGACGTGTTATGAACTGCAGGGCAGGCGATATGAGGAAGTGTTGTCAGGCAAGTTAGAGGGAGTTGGGTTGGAGGTGCGGTTGTGGCGTGGTGTGTTCGAGGGAATAGAGGCGGAGTGGCTACGCTGGTATGATGCATCAGGGAATTTACTACTGACTGGTGCAGAACTGGCAGAAAAAGAACGCCAACGCGCCGAGCAAGCCGAAGCGCGCGCCGAGCGATTAGCCGCAGAACTGCGCAAACTGGGCATTGACCCTGACAGGATTTAAACGCTCTCTGCCTACTGCCTAACTCTTCCCTAAGCCGATGAAGGACTACCAAGAACGCACCTATCTTTCGCTAGTGGAAGCAGCACAGTATCTCAATGTGTCCGTCAAAACCGTTGAATGTCTTGTTAAGAGCGGCAAACTTAGGGCAACGGTTGCAGCAAGTGGTCAGCGGCGGTTTTCACTTTCAGACCTACAAATGTTGTGCCAGCCGCACAGTTCAACACACGCACCTGCATCACTTCCACGCTTAAATGTGATTGAACAAAACGGCACGACACAAACTCTCGTCATTGATAGCTCGACCGAAATGTCCGACTTAGCCGAGGAGAGTGTGCACCTTGTCGTAACCTCGCCGCCTTACTTCAACGCTAAGATGTACTCACGCAAGCCACTAAACAACGACTTGGGTGACATTCACGACATAGACGAATGGTTTGAGAAAATCGGTCAAGTTTGGCGCGAGTGTTTTCGCGTTTTGCAATCGGGTAGAAAACTCTTCATCAACATCATGAACCTTCCTGTGCGACTGGAAGGCGGCGGCTTTCGCACGCTGAATCTCGTGGGCAGAACGATTGACCTCTGCGAATCCATCGGCTTTATCTTCAAACGCGATATCGTTTGGCACAAAACCAATGGCGTGCGCGCTCATTTCGGCACGTATCCATACCCCGGTGGAATCCTCATCAACAATATGCACGAGTTCATCTTGGAATTCGACAAGCCCGCTAAACCCGGCGCTAATAAGTATTCGCACCTCACAAAAGAGCAAAAAGAGCGCTCCAAACTAGACAAAGACTTTTGGCTTTCTATCAAGAATAGCGATGTATGGTTAATGAAGCCTGAAAAAAGTGGGCAACACCGTAACCATGTTGCCCCTTTTCCGAGAGAATTGCCGCGCCGCCTTATTAAGGCGTTCAGTTATGTGGGTGAAACGGTGTTAGACCCCTTCTTGGGTTCGGGCACGACTTGTCTTGCTGCAGCAGAACTGGGGCGCAACGGTATCGGTTATGAAATCAATCCCGAAATTGCAGCTGGCGCACTTCAAGCCTTGCGCTGCACGCAATTTGATATGTTTTCGCTTGTGCAGTAGCCCACTCAACGCTGCACTGGTCGGTCACCCTGCATACCTATGCCGTTTAGTTGGTGCTTTGCGATGCTGCCAACTCACCGTATTTCAGCAAGGTCTGTAATGCTAAGGTCATCATTGATGAGTGCAATGCCTACAGCTCCTGGACCTAAGTATCTTGCTAACGTTGGGTTCATATTGGAGGTAATTGAACCCAAACCCATACCAGCCAATTCGGCTCGTGCTTGCGCAACCGCTGCAATTTCGTCTAGTCTGAGTGCGCTGCCACTATACACAAAGCCTACTTTCTCGTAAGAGCGTTTTTCCTGCAGCTGCGATAGTGCTCGTTTTGTTGCGTGCTCAATAGCTGGTTCATAGCCTTTTACTTTCTCGATTAGTTTGAACTGCCCTTTGTTTATCACGGCTACGGGCTTCGTGTCAGTAAAAGTTGCAAGACCAGCTTCAAAAATGGAGACTTTTGTAATTTCTTTTGCAGTGCGTAGGTAAGCTGGCTCTTTGGGCACAGCGTAGAAGAAAATCTGCTCTGCCAGTTTCTCCAGCGCATTAGAGAGCCGTAGAAACGACACTTGTCTTGAAATTAGCTCTGCCGCACGTAGCACCAAAAGCCCCAAGCCTAACGACACACTTTGCGAGTCAATGACACGAATCTGAAATGGCGTGCCAATATTCTTTTGCAGGCGCATTTTTTTCATACTCTCCATTCCTGCTAAGGCTGCAGCACGGGCATTTTTGACTGTTTCACTCAATCGACTTGATTCGTGAATTGAGAGAATCATATCAGTCTCCAAGCAGAGCTTCTTGTAGGCTTGGATGAACTCATCGACCGTAGGAGCTTCAAACTTTGCATTCTCTGTGCCATCCAGCTGCTGCTTGTAAAAGGCATCACGGTCAAAGTCATAGTAATTGTCGTAACTTACTTTGCCTTGCACCACCGCACGAATAGGGACTTGGCGAATGTTGTATTGAAAAAGCAGGTCTTGTGGCAAATCACAAGTCGAGTCTGTTACAATTGAAATTCTCATATATGTGCGCCTGCTGGTTCATTTTGTGGCATTTGAACTGCCGCAAGATTGGGTTTTTTAAGGTTCATGCTGAGGCGATTAGCAATTCAGTATTTTTCTGACAGTATTTCGTAATTCAGCGGCGTCGATCGGCTTCAAAATAAAAGCCGCTGCGCCAGTGCTCAGCACATTTTGCACAAGCCTCGCATCGTTCATTGAACTCATCACCACAATTGGGGGCACCGATAGCATCTGCGTATGCACGACACGCATAAAGTCGCCGCCTGTCCCTTCTGGCATCATAATGTCGAGCAAAATCAGGTCGTATCGTTCCTCCTGAATTTGTTTCAGTGCCTCGCGACCTGTATAGACACCTTTGATTTCAACGGGATACTCTTTTAGTGCAGTGTGGATAAAGAGATGGAAGTCCTCTTCGTCATCAACTACAAGCATCTTATATGTCTGGCTCGGCTGCGACCACATCTTTGATGCAAGTTTTGCATCTTACCTCGACCGATGTGTTACTTCGTATCGCCCACTGGGTTGCTTGGTGCAAAACTTACGTTCAGAAACTTTGCACGCTTGGCTGCCTCAAGCGCTTCTAACCCTGTCAGACCAGCAAACTGAATTTGTTTCAGCTTGCCTTCTTCGTAATACATCACGCCCGTGTTCTTACCGTCGTCCAAGAGCAGCTTACCCGTCGATTTCATCATTGTCATTTCGCCCATATAGCTTGAAAGCGGGCGCTGTGCGACTGGATTGCCAGACTCATCTAAGTGCAAAATGCCATAGACTGTCTTTCGAATGCGAGAAGGTTCAGCAGGTTTGATAATGTAGTCTGAGACGCCTGCACTAAGGCATTTAACAATTAAACTTGTATCCGACATCGAGCTTAGCACCACTACAGGAGGCACTTTGAACTTCGACTGAAACAGCGCTTTGATTAAATCTACACCATTCATTTCAGGCATAGAAAGGTCGGTCAGAATCAAATCATAATCCATTGCCTCAAACTCCTTGAGGGCATCTTTGCCATTATAGACCGACTTAATGCTGAGCCACGAGGTTTGGAGGACTGACTGCACGTAAAAGTGGATATCTCGATCGTCGTCAGCCAGCAACATTTTTCTAATCATTGGATAGTGTCAGGCTTAGTTTGGTGAAGTACTCAGCGGAGAATATACAAAACTCACTTCAAAAAGGCATTCAAGCACAGTTTGCGACATTTGGAAACAAGCAGCGAGGGATAGTGCCTTGCTACCTGCCCTTGAAAAGCGCGATTAAAGCGATGGGCAAAAGTCACCGAGTCGCCCACGCCGTGCATCACTCAGCGGTATACCCAGTGCATCTTACCACCTACCCTTCTTAGCAACGCAATATTTGCGCTTTTTCATATTTTTCTGCATATTTGTGGCAGCTTTTCGAGTTTTCAGTTTTCCTGCACAATGAAGCGGTATCAGTTTTGCCTTTTCTTCTGCCTGCTCATAAGTCTGCTGATAAGCCTTCCCGCTGTTGGGCAAGACCTTCGCGATTCATTTGTGGGCACTTGGAGACAGCAAGGCCAGTGCAAAGTTACAAGTGGCGGTGAACCAGTGACGGATAATAGCACTAGTACTCTCACCATTCAAAAAGATCCAGCCGACTCAAAGCGGATTAAGCTGATTTTTCAAGCGAAAGGTAGCGCGCAAAATCCTTCTGCCTCCGTTTCAGCAAGTTTCGAATACCTCCTAAACGCAGAGGTTAGCTCTAATTCAGAGTTCAAGATTCCGAAGCAAGCGGCGCAACCGCTCGGAATGCAGATGGAAGGCACAGGCAGGCTACAAGGCGGTGTGCTTTATCTCAGTACCCGAAGTGAAGTACAGGGCGATAAGCTCTACGAGTCAACATCAGAGTGCCGATTCACTGCCGCAAAGCCAGCATCTACTTCGTCACGTAGTCGAAAGTAGTGCTGGCGGTTACCTTCGAGCCTCTCACACTTTGTTTTCGCCATCACGCACCTGCCCTGATAAGTCTTTTGAGCCTTAGGTAAAGTGCACAAGCGCAAGCGTATAAAGTCAGTTCTCAACGCACAGCAATCCCTTGTGCCTTTAGGCGCTTTTCATTGCGCTTTTCCAGCCAGAGGCGAATTAGATACTGCGCTGCATTGACCACATAGCTAAAGTATGCAGCAAAGGCACACCAAATTAGCGCTTCCGTAGATGCCTTAAATGCGGCAAGAATGAAGTAGAGGAAGTGCACCGACATTGCGATTGTGCTTCCTACATCTTCCCAGAAAAATTCAGGTGCGTAAACCCACTGCCCAAAAATTTCCTTCTCGAAAAGCGCCCCTGTTACGAACAGCACCACAATAAAGAGCGTTTTGACGATGATTGCATAGGTTACAACTCGAAAGTCGGAGATTTCCCCCACATAGTAAAGGTAGGTGAGAATAAAGCCAACAATGAAGACTACAAATTGAATCGGTGCAAGAATCAGCTGCACCTTTGTCCAGATAGAGCGATTACGCTTGCGTAGCTGTTCTGGTGTGTAGCGTGGCATTGTTTTTCTTCCCTAGTCAGTTGTGCTAGTAATCTACAAAAACCGTTAGTTAGTCAATACGAGCATAGC
This sequence comes from Chloroherpetonaceae bacterium, assembly GCA_025056565.1. Lineage (NCBI taxonomy): Bacteria > Pseudomonadati > Chlorobiota > Chlorobiia > Chlorobiales > Chloroherpetonaceae > Chloroherpetonaceae bacterium. Next base: position 83,693 of record JANWWA010000011.1, read on the forward strand.
ATCGGTGCGTTTTTAGCTGGCTTTCGTCTAGCAGAACACTCTGCATTCACATCACACACTGAGCACAAGAGGAAAATTTATACCTACCATACCACGCTTGCTGTGCTATCTCGCCCTTCAGCCCTTTTACTTTCGCCAATTTTTTGACTAAGTTTCCAGCAGTTTGAAGTGTGCCGTTTTTTACGGCTTGCAGATTTCTCTGCAATTTTTGAGAAAGGAGTATAACTATGATTTACCAGCCTCAATTTATCCGCAATGTGGCGGTCGCTGGGCATGCAGGCAGCGGCAAAACTATGCTCACCGAAGCGATTGCTTACACGCTCGGTCTCATCAAGCGAATGGGTGCTATCGAACATGGCAACACGGTCTCTGACCATGCGCCCGATGAGATTGCCCGGCAGCATAGCGTTAATTCCAGCTTGATTACTGGCACGTGGCAAAACGGTGACGGTAACATCTACAAAATCAACTTCATTGACACGCCCGGTTTTACTGACTTTCACGGTGATGTCAAATGTGCCATCCGCGCAGCTGATACCGTGCTGATTGCTGTAAATGCCTGCACGGGCGTAGAAGTTGGCACGGAACTCGTTTGGGAGTATGCCAAAGAATTTTACAAGCCTACCGCATTTGTGATTACCAAGCTGGACAATGACCGTGCGGACTACGAAGGCGTCTTGGAACAACTGCGAGAGCGCTTTGGGCATCAAGTTGCCCCTGTGCAGTTCCCTGCCGAAGAAGGTCTGGGACATCACCTGCTTGTCGATGTGCTACGAATGAAGGAGTATGAATTTACGCCTGATAAACTCGGTGCAGTGGTAGAGCATGCGATTGAAGAGCCGTATCGCAAACGCGCTAGCTTGCATCATCAAGAGCTGGTTGAGAGTGTTGCAGAAAGTGATGACGGCTTGATGGAACGCTTCTTTGAGGAAGGTGGTGAACTTACCGAAGTAGAACTTAGAGATGGCATCAAGCACGCTCTTGTTACCCGCACCCTATTTCCCGTTTTTTGCACCTCACCTGTGCATTTGATTGGTGTTGAACGTCTGCTTGATGCGTTTGTCTATCTTTTCCCTTCACCGATCGAGCGCGGGGCAGAGCATGCATGTCGTGTCCACACCAATGAAGAGTATCTCGTTGAGCCAAATCCCAATGCAGAAACTGTCGCATTTGTGTTTAAGACCGTCTCTGAACCGCATATTGGCGAGCTATCATTCTTGCGCATCTATTCAGGGCATATTGAGAGTGGGCACGAACTGATCAATGCTCAGACAGGGCAGCCTGAAAAGCTCGGTCAGATTTACACTGTGGTCGGCAAGGAGCGCCGTCCTGTAGAACGCCTTTTAGCAGGTGATATTGGCGTGGTCTTAAAGCTCAAAGATACACACACCAACAATACATTAGCGGATAGGGGCGTGGATTACATTATCTCTCCGGTTTCGTTTCCTGAGCCTCTCACTGACCTGGCCATCAAGCCGAAAGCCAAAGGTGATGAAGACCGCATTTCTTCAGCGCTGTATCACTTGCACGAGGAAGACCCCAGTTTTCGCATCAGTCGCGATGAAGAGTTTGCGCAAACGATTCTTTCAGGCTTAGGTGATGTGCATCTGGAAACAATTATTCGTCGCCTAAAGGAAAAGTTTGGCATTGAGGTAGAAACGTCACCGCCCCGTGTGCCTTACCGCGAAACGATTCGCACAGTTGCTAAAGCACAAGGCAAGTATAAGAAGCAAACCGGCGGACGCGGTCATTACGGTGATGTCTGGCTACGCCTCGAGCCACTACCACGTGGTGCAGGTTTTCAATTTGAGTCAGAAGTGGTCGGCGGCGTGGTGCCGACGCGTTTTCTACCTGCGGTGCAGAAAGGCATTGAAGAAACCATGCAAAAGGGCTTGCTTGCAGGCTACCCTATTGTTGATGTGAAAGCTGTGCCATATGATGGCTCACATCACCCTGTCGATAGCTCGGAATACTCGTTCAAAGTAGCAGCCAGTCTTGCCTTTAAAGCCGCGTTTGAGAAAGCACGTCCAACGCTACTTGAACCAATTTACAAAGTGATGGTCTTCACGCCTGAAACCTTTACAGGTGAAATTATGGGTGACCTTTCCAGCCGCCGTGGGAAAATTCTGGGAATGGAAAGCGACGGTCTTTTGCAACGCCTCTCTGCACTGGTTCCTTTGGCAGAGCTTTACGGCTACCAATCTGCACTGAACCGCATTACGCAAGGACGTGCGCGCTTCACACGCGAGTTTTACGGTTACGAGGAAGTGCCTGCTGAAATTGCCCCAAAACTCATCAAAGCGTTTAAGCCTGTGGAGGCAGAATAAGGCGTAGGCTATGGAATGCTCCTCAAACTCGGCGTCGCATAACGAAGATGCTTCTTTGCCCTGTTTTCTCTTGTGCTGCGAGAGAAACAGGGCAACAGCATATATGCTCCACCTACAGCAAGTTCTCCAGTTCGCCCAAGCTCAGCTTTAGGTCCTCGCGTGCAATACCAAACACGCCACAAAGCTCAGTGATTTTTTCGTCTAGTTTCATCAGCGTCAGCCCCAATCGCTCGATTTCTTCTTCGCTTAAAGTGCCCGATTCCATTCGTCGCAATGCTTGCCGCTCTAACACCTGCCGCAAGATTTCAACCAGCGTGAGCACCAGTTGTCCTAATCCTTGCTCCACGTTCTCTGGCTCTAAGTTCAAGTGCTTTGGCAGTCCATTTGAATTAGGTGCTACTTTTTCTGCCAATTCTTCCTGACTTGATTCTCCAAACATTTCAGCCAATAGATTTGGTTAGGATTTTGCAGGCAAGAGCGGCAAAGCGCTTTTTCCTCGCATGCGCTCAATTGTCTCCATTGAGCCAATCAGCACCCGCAGGTCAATATAGACCAATTCGACCCCTGCGACGGAGATAAAAATGTCGCCACCAATCACTACCCCTTTGTTTAAGATGCGGTCTAAAAGTTCTACAAGCGTGACCTCTTTGCTTGGTTTTGGTGTCATTTTTCAGTGCTCAGGTGTGCGGTTGGCATTGTGCAAAAGTTGTAAGCTGCCCAAGGCCCGCTGATTTCAAGCCTTAATCCCTTTTGACTAAGCTTGTGACCTATTGCTTCTACATCTGCAAGAAAGGCTTTGGTATTTGTGCACGCTACAAGCAATGCAGCATTGAGAATCATCTCATCACCTTGTCCTGTCATATCTTTGGGCAAAACGGGATTTTGCTTTGTCTCGACTGCCCACTGCCTTAGGCTCTGAAAAAGCTCTTCCAAAACTGCGCCTTGATACTGGTGCAAAAGTTCCCCCAAGCGTTTTTCACGCTGCTTTCGTAGCAGAAAGGCTTTTCCTGCCGATGCCTGCGCAATGTCTGCGTCCATCGCTTTCAGCTCGGGCATTTCCACCACTGCTTTGCAGAGCGCATTAGATTGGCTATACACCTTCACGCCCCACTCCTCTTTGCCTCTAAACTTCTCAATTAGCCTAACGAACTGCTCGTAATGCTGCGACACGAAAACTTGTGCGGCACTCTCTGAATAAAACAATGTCGGAAACCTGCACGGCACCACTGTTGCGTGCTGCATTATCGCTTCAATGACGGCCTCGTGCTGACGCGCACGCTCTTCCAGCCAGCTTAGGTTTCGGAAATTGGCTTGCAGTGCTGTTTCGTTGAATTCTGACCAAGACACATTCGCAACCGCTACATACAGCTCTTGCACCTTTAGCATCCGCACCGCCGACACCGCTACAGGCGCATCTACAATCGCATACAGGTAGATTAACTCTTCTGGATTCATTGCAGCGCAAGGGTAGTTTAGCTTTTTCGTGCCCGCTCAAGCTCACGTAACAGTTCAGCTTCTCTCCTAGTATATTCTGCTTCGTCAATTTCGTCCATTTCAAACTTAAACTGCAGCTCCATTAACTTCTCTTGAATTTTGGCCACATTGCTGGTTTCTTTCCGAACCTGCTCATCAATTGCATCAGCGATACCTTTCAGTGCTCGAAAGGGCAAAAGAAGCAAATCATCAATTAAAAACATCGCTTACTCCTCCTATGCCGGTTTCAGTGAAAGCGAGAGCCGCACAAAATTGTAGGGTGGCACATTTCCCACATACTTGAACTTCACTTTATCCTCTAAGGCTTTGCCCAACTCTCGCACTTTTTCGTCGAAGGCTGTCTCTTGCCTCACATCGACAAGAAAAGCTGCATTGAGTAGCATTCGATCGCCAATGAGCTTGTTCTCTACGGTTTGCAGTGCTAGCGGGCGGAGACTTGATAGAATCTCCGTACGATATCTTTGTTTTTCTGCTTCAAGTGCCGCTTCTACCATCTTGCCAATTTCAATGAGTGCGGCTTGCGTTGCACCGATGCGTTCAATTTCAGCCTTTTTGCGCCGAATAGGGTCGCTTTTTTCTGCAATTTCCTGAAAAATTCTCTCGTGAAAGATAGCTTTCAAACCCAGCTCCTTTTTGCCTTGCAGTTGCTCAAGCATTGCATAGAACCGTTCATACTCACGCTCTAATAGACACCTAACTTCTTCTTCACTTTCAGCGATGGTAGAAAATTGCATAGGCAGAAGCGTGTAGTAGGCTAAGAGCTCTTCTAAGATGCGCTCGTGTGTCAGCAAGTTTTCACGGGATAGTGAATATGGTTCTGTGGGTGAGGCGCTAAGGAAGATACCAATGTTGTGATGTTGCACAAGGTAAACTTCATCGCCACGCCCGCCTATCCCTTTTTTGCCAAGCGAAGTTGGCAGTCTTTCGCGCTGCTCACTTGATTGCGGAAGCAGCACGATAGCATAAAGGTATCGCCCATTCATTGCAAAGAAAGTTAATCGTGATGCAAGACTTTTGTTTCAGCAGCTATTTGCGCCAGCGATGTTTTGAAATCAGGTTCTGCAACCCCTCTTTCAGTGATAATGCTTGAAATTAGCGTAGCGGGTGTGATGTCAAAGGCATAGTTCAGCACGGGCGTTTTTTGCGGTGCAACATTCCGCCCATAGATGGATGTTAGCTCCGTGCCAGCGCGTTGCTCAATCAAGATTTCTTCTCCGCACGAGAGCGTTGCGTCAAAAGTTGATAGAGGTGCTGCCACATAAAATTTTCGCTTATGAAAAGCCGCATTTACAGCATGGGTGTAGGTGCCGATTTTGTTTGCTGTATCCCCATTTGCAGCAATGCGGTCTGCCCCTGTGATGACTAAATCAATCATTCCTTTCTGAAACAGAAAGCCTGCCGAAGAATCAGCTATCGCTTGATAGGGAATTTCCTCCTTTTCCAGCTCAAAGGTGGTGAGCCGTAAGCCTTGCAGCAACGGGCGAGTCTCAGAGACAAAGACCTTTTCTATCAGTCCCTCGAGATAGGCTTGTTTGATGACACCTAATGCTGTGCCAATTCCGCCTGTCGCTAAGGTGCCAGTGTTGCAGTGTGTTAGCACGGTCAGGCGCCGCTGCAGAAGCTGGTGTGCAAAGTCGCGCCGCAATAGTTCTGTGCCATGACGCGCAATTGCATCGCAGTTTTGCACTTCCTTTTGATGAATCGCTTCTGCTTCTTCCAAAATTGCTTTGGCAATCGTTGAAATGTCGCTCTGCTCATAGACTCGGTTAAACGCTGCTCTTGCGCGCGCAGTTGCCCAGAAAAGATTCACTGCAGTTGGGCGAGCTGCATCTAACTCACTCAGTGCATGATAGAAGTATCGCTTCAAGCCGCTTTTCTTGCCTTTGTAGGCTTGCACTGCCAGCGCTGCTGCATAAGCCGCGGCAATGCCAATCAGCGGGGCTCCGCGAATTGCTAGCGTCTTAATTGCCTCAATTACCTTTCGGTAATCCTTTGTATGAACAAACACCTCTTTCAGCGGCAAAAATCGCTGGTCTAAGTAGGTAAGCCGTTTATTTTCAAACACGATTACTTGTATCATGAGACTCTTGCCTTGTGCTTTGCAAGCTTTGCAACGTGCAACAGAAGCCTGCATTTTGCAAGACTTTTGGTTGCGCCCATCCCTCACACACAAATTGCCGGCTCGCCCCGTTTAGCTTGACCGATTTGGCACGAGATTCTAAATTTAGCTATTAACTTCAAACTTTGCTTGGAATATGCGTTCCCAAATCTCCGATACGAAGATTCAGGCAGCACTCTCGCTTCTTGATGACGAAGACCCGGGCGTATTCCAAACCGTGAGCAAAGAGTTGATTCGCGCTATCCAATCCGACCACCCCGACGCCTCCGAGATTATGCGCGTGATGGTGCAAAAGAAAAATGAAGCCCCAGACCGTATTTCCAGCCGCATTGAAGAGCTGATTGATGAAATTCAATTTCAAAAACTCTCGCCGCAATTTCTGCGCGGGTTTATGGATAATGCCTCGCTGGAGACATATGCATTCTTGGTGATGCAAATTGGCTACCCAGATGTGGACTTGGAAAAGTATCGCCGAGAACTCCAACGCTTGGAGTCGCTTCTTCGCATTGAATACTTTACCTCCACGATGAGCGAGATTGACAAAATTTTTATGATGAGCGTGATTCTTTTCGAGAAGGAAGGCTACCGTGGCAACACCGCTGGCTACTATGAACCAGATAACAGCTACCTCAATCGTGTCATAGATAGAAAGTTAGGCATTCCTATCACGCTCGGGGCAATTTACCTTATCTTAGCTGAGCGTTTCCGATTACCTGTCTTTGGTGTGAATATGCCCGGACACTTTTTGCTCAAGTATGAAACGCCGGGCGGCGAAGAGCGTTTCATTGACCCCTTTAATCAAGGTCGCATTTTAGATAAGCAAGACTGCATTCGCTTCCTGCAAAATCAAGGCTACGGCGCAGTTGACCAATACTTTTCCAAAGCCTCCTCACTTGACATTCTCGAGCGAATGCTTAACAATTTGCGCAACAGCTATCGCGAGATGGGTCATCGTCAAAAGACACAAACGATTGAGCGCTATCTTAGCCTCATCTTGGACTTTCGTGGCAAACCGCTTTTCCCACCCAGCTCATCATTCGAATCCGATGACTTGGAAGAAGCCTGACGTTCTGTGCTAGTGATGGTATTTGCAACAGCCTCAGCGGCTCGCACTTTATTCAGCGTTTGCTAATTAGTGGTTCCATCACGCGCGGGTGATACTTTTTGATGCCTGTATGGTAGGTTACAATGAGGGCATCGTCTATCAGGCGAGCGGTGCAAGGTTTGCCTTTGAGCTTAAAGCGCAGTTCGTCGCTGCTTAGCACTTCTAAATCGGTCAGTGCAAAGCGGTAGTTATAGTCTCCTTCGCCACGCGCCACACCTTTCAGCACTCCCTTCTTCGAAAAGTAGAACTCAAAGTATTCCCCGTCTGGATTGCGAATGAACTTACCGACAAACGGTGCGGCTTGTTTGCGATGCCATTCGAGCGCTTCTTTCTGCTGTTTCCACTTTGGCACTTTTGCGCTCGCTGCAGCTTTCAAAACCGCTCGTGGCGATTTTGAAATTGGTTTTTCCGTTGCGCTACTTTGCTCTGGTCGCACTGCACACCAGAGCACAAGCACTAACGCAGCGTATCTCATCTCACTACGGGTTGGTTATGGCAAAAAACGCCCGCTTTTATACGCTTTATTTTGCGCGAGGTTGCGAGATAAGATTTGAAAAGAGCTTCAGTGCCCCTGTGTGCAAGCGTTTCAGCTGTCGGTATAGCGCAAGTGACACATAGGTGTAGGTACCTTTACCGACCTTTGCTGTGAGCATTGAAGTGGGCGGTTGCGCTTCACCTTCATCGCTCATTGCAAGTAGGCGTTCATACTGTGGTGCTGTCTTCGTGGTATCATCTGCAGGTAGGTAGAGACTGCGTTCTTGAATCCAGTCATTCCAGTCGCTCTGGTCAATTTTATTCGGCACATTCAGCAATGGATGCTTTGGGCGCAGTACCGTTACTTTTGCGTCTTCTTCTACCACGCGCTCCATTGTGAGTTCAATCGGATATGGGGCAAGCAGACGCTTATTTGGATTCCAGTCTTGCGGCTTATTGTAGAACGCAACGATATGTCCACCTTGCTCTACGAATTCAAAGAGCTTTTTTGAGTGCGCAAGCACATCTCGCCTATACTCGCCTGCACGCATATCTACTAGAATGGTGCTGAACGTGCGCAGGTCTTTTGTGGCTAGTTCTGTTGAGTCCAATCGCTCAAACTTGACGCCCAGCGCTGCAAGTGTCTCTTCCATCGTGTTGTCATATGTGCGCACCAGTCCCACTCGCACGGTGCGCGCCACTTTCACTTCGACAGGTTTTAGCTCTACGTGCTGAACCGCTTTGGCAAGCTGCAAGGCTTCAGCTTCTACGCCAATTGGTCTTGCCTCGAAGGTTAGTTGTTCTGCCGTGAGTGAATCAAAAGGTGAGCTTTTTTCCAGTGCAATGCTTAGTGTATCCACAAGGCGCGTGGTGGTTTTGTCTTTGAAGAGATAATCTTTTCGCAAGAGTGTTTCACTGCCCCTTCTCACACTCAGCACTACTGGCAGAATTTTGCCGACTGTGCTTTCCATTACCACTACGAAGCGTCGCACATATTTTGCAGGCTCTTTTTTCTGGAACTCAGCGGGTGTCGCACGCACTTTTGCTACGCTTGCTGGCGAGACAAACAGTGAGAGTTTTGGCGCATCTACAAACTCTTTCACAACTTCTATGCGGCGCACTTCTGGCACGATGCCTGCAAAAAAGTCTGTTGTGTCCAGTGCAAATGATTTAGCTGCACGCCAGAGTGCGTATCGACGCGGCTGAAAGAAAAAGCGCAGTGCACCGCTCTGCACCAGCTTATCCATTCCTTGTGAGCGATGTCTCGCAAGTGAGCGCGCTGCGATGTCAGCAATGCGTTCCCCTTCCGGTGTGGTTGCACTGATGTCAATGCGGACGATAGAGTCTTGACCGACAGGCGACTCACGAAAAATGCGCACAAACATTTTCTTCACCTGCCATGGCATCGCTCCCAGTGCAACATGCTCAGGACAGTATGCGCTGTCTGCCGCTTTCTCAAACGCCTCATAGAGCGAAATACCCACAGCTTGGTGATGCCCATGCTGACGATTTGGCGGCGTCGTAATAGTGTCGTGATTGGTTATCACTACATCGGGCTGCAGCTTGCGAATTAGATAGACCAGTTTCTGCAAGACTGCTTCTTTGCCTCCCCATTTTGCGAAGGTCTCTTTAGCGGTTTTGGAATAGCCAAAGTCATGAAAACCTAAGAAGATGGGGGTTACGCCCAGAATCTCTGCAGCTTCACGGGTCTCTTGCGTGCGAATGTTGCCCAGCTCTTCGTAGAGCGCCGAGCCAATTTCGTTTTGACCGCCTTCGCCACGTGTAAAGAACACATTATAGACGCGAACAGGTTTGCCGTAGAACTTAGCGTAATAAGCCAGCGTGGCGCCGTCTTCATCATCAGGGTGTGCGGCTAATCCTATCAAAACATAGTGGGCTGAATCGGTGCTGGTTTGTGCGGCTTTTGCGTATCCAGTTGGTTGCACAACCAGATGCTGTAGCAGTGCAAGGCTAAGCAAGATGTTACATCTTAACCAGCGAGACGACATCGTAGCCGCCAAGTTTGGAGCGTCCATTTAGAAAACCCAGCTCAATGAGGAAACATAGTCCTGCTACCTTGCCCCCAACTTTTTCAACCAAGCGACACGCAGCTCCCGCTGTGCCACCTGTTGCCAAAAGGTCATCATGCAACAGCACGCGCTCACCTTTGCGAATGGCATCAGTGTGGATTTCCAGTGCATCTGTGCCGTATTCTAACACGTATTCCTCTCGGATTTTCTCGGCAGGTAACTTATTTGGCTTTCGCACAGGCACAAAGCCTGCGCCCAGCTTATACGCCAATGCCGCTCCAAAAATAAATCCTCTGGATTCAATAGAGACTACCTTATCAATTCTTCTGCCTGCATACAGCTCAGCTAATACATCTACCGTCTCACCAAAGAGCTTCTTTTCTTTGAGCACGGTTGTAATATCTTTGAACATAATGCCTTGCTTGGGGAAGTCTGGCACAGTGCGGATTTTCTTTTCAAAACGCCTCGCAAAAGCTTGAAGTCGCCTTTGCATCTCAGGGCTGACCGCTGCCAGCACCTCAGTTTGTTTTTTTGGCATAGTCAGTGCGATGTGGATTTTTTGCAGGTGCAGTATAAGAAAAGTTCGCTTTGGCTTCAAGCTATCTTGCTGCTTCTGGGTGTCTCTGGGAGGCGCGTCTTATTTCTCTGACAAGAGAGAGACCAGACACACCTGCATTTTACAGCCTATCTTTGGCTTCCGCATTGCGCAACTTGAATGCGTAGAAGACCGCTGTGCCTGCAATAAGCCCGACTAAGAATCCGAATGGCAAGCCGATAGCCGCAAATGCCACGATTGCAAGCACCGTTGTATGAGTTGCTGTGTAAGAATGCGTGTGAACTAATCCGAACAGTGCAACGGCTTCGAAGAGCAATACGACGCCAAGTATAGGGAGTGGAAATGCCCGTAAAAGCATTTCAAAGCACTCTGCAAAGAATAGTCCCCAAATCAGGTAGAATGAGCCATAGAGCACCACCGAGCCACCTGTGCGTGCCCCAAACGCATAATGCCCTGCCAGTCCGCCTGCTCCGTGGCAAGTTGGCACACCTGACAAAAACGGTGCGATGAGATTCATTATGGAGTATGTCAGCCCAATGCGCTTAACCGTTAAGGCTTTTTCAGGAAAAAGGTCTCTTGCAATTTGCTCTGTCGCCAAAATGGAGTTGCCTATGGACAATGCAATCTGCGGCAGAGCCAGCACGACAAAACCTTGCTCTATGTCGCTCCATGTCGGTGCATGCCATTTTGGTAGGTTTAGCGATGGTTCTAAGGCGTGCAACCACAACCGCTGCGAATCTGGCGCTACTGTGAGCGCATATCCGACGCCTAGTGCCATCACAACCAGCGCTGCTGGCAAACGCCGTCGCTGCAAGGCAAGAATGAGTACAAAGCTCAGGAGCGCCAGTGCATATCCTGCTGCACCGCTGGGACTAATGTAGTCTTTTAGCGCTAGCAAACCTAACTGCAAGGCTAACCCAAGCTGCAGTCCTCTCACCACAACTTGCGGCACGAGCTGTGCCAGCTTTTCCAGTAACCCTGTTAGCGACAACACCAGCATCAACAGCCCAACGGCTATTCCACCCCCATAGAGCACATCAGCACTTAGTTTTTGCGAAATCACCAGCGTTGCCATGGCTTTGAGAGGCTGGACAGGCATAGGCATCTTGTAGAGTACACCAGTTAGCACTTGCATCAGCCCGAAGACAATGAGTGTGCTGGCTGCGTCCAGTTGTGCAGCTATGGTCATTCCAGCCAGCAGTGGGAGGTCTGTGCCAATGTCGCCAAATGCGCCATTCCATTCGTTGCGGTCGAAGCGAAGGGCTTTGACTGCAGTTGTGCGTGGCTCGAGCATCGTGCGCCAGCTTTGGGTTTCTACAGGTTGTGTTATCCACCGATTGTGGACATTGATTCTCTGACAGGAATATGTCCAATTCGGTTCGCTTCGGCTTCGTAGCCATCTTTATAGCGCTCGCTGACAGCTTTGCGAATTAGTGCTTCCAGCTCTATGTTGCTTGCGCCCTGTCGCATCGGCGTTTTAATGTCGTAGCCACGATTGTCGTAGAGGCAAGTATGAATTTCACCTTTTGGAGTTAGGCGTAAGCGGTTACATGTGCCGCAAAAGGTGCGTGAATATGCTGCAATGATGCCTACTGTGCCCAAGTGCCCTTCAATCGCATAATTCATTGAAGTTGAAAAGGGTGCATCAGGCAGTTTGGAGAGACTTGGGAACGCCTCCTTCAGCACAGCCAGAATTTTCGCATAGTTCCAAGTCAGCACCGGTGTCTCTTTGCCAGTGCCATTGAATGGCATTTCCTCAATGAAGCGCACGGAGACGGGGTAGTCACGCGACAGTAAGGCCAGTGGCACGATTTCATCCGTATTGACCCCTTCGGTGACTACTACATTGATTTTGGTTGGAATCTCGTACTCGAGCAGGGCATAGAAGGTCTTCATCACATTTTCAAATTCATCGCGTCGCGTGATGGTCTTGAAGCGTTCTCGGCGAAGCGTATCCAAGCTCAGATTAATCGATGAGATGCCAATGCGTTTGAGGTCTCTCACGAATGGGGCGGTCAGCACACCATTTGTGGTGATGCTGATTTCTTCTATACCTGAGACGGCTGCCAGTTCTTCTAGAAAATCAATCAGCCCAGTCCGCACAAACGGTTCGCCACCTGTAATGCGAAACTTACAAATTCCAAGCGACGCAAAGAGTCGGGCTAAGCGCAGCAGTTCGGCGTAAGAGAGCGTCTCACTCTGAGGTAGAAAGTCAATACCTCCAGCAGGCATACAGTACAGACATCGCAGGTTACAGCGGTCGGTTACGGACATTCGAATGTAGGTAATCGGTCGCCCATGATTGTCTATCAAGGTTGCAGTGGGTTGAGCATTTTGAGTGTCAGTTTCTGCTTCGGCGACAAGGTTTCGCATACCTCTTTGCGGCGTTATTCATTGGGTAATAGCGTAAAAACTTAAAATGTGCTCAAACCGTTTTTGCTAGCAAAGAAACGTGAAATTGCCATGGAACTAATCGTCCATTTCTTTGCGGCGGGTCGCGACATTGTGGGTGCGTCCTCACTACACATCACGCTACCTGAGCCCGTTACGGCGCAAGCTCTCTTGGACTACTTGAAGGCACGCTATCCGCAGTTTGCTCAGTTGCGTTCGCTCTCTGTGGCGGTCAATGAAGACTATGCGTCGCCTCAGCAAATTTTGCAAGAAACCGATGAAATTGCGATAATTCCACCTGTTTGCGGGGGCTAACGCCTCAGCCAGTCTGCTGCACAGACATTGCAGGTTTTCACATGCGCTTTTTTTGATGAAGTCCTTTCACCACAGTTGGCTCGTGCTTGTTGCCGCAGTATGGTATTCACCACATTTAGCGGCTGCTCAACCTCTGATTGACAGCTTGAAGCGTGTCGTCGAAACTGCAGACGGCACTTGTAAAGTTGATGCGCTCAATGCTCTCGCTCGAGCCTACTGGCGCGCTGCACCTGATAGCACACTCCAGTATGCCCTTCAAGCACAAGCTCTGGCAGAGCAAATTGGCTACAAGCGAGGCTTGGAGAAGGCACTGAACGCCGTGTCGTATATGTATGAAGTGCAAGCTCAGTATGCGAAGGCAATTGAAGTGCGCCTGCGCGATATGGAGCTGAGTAAAGAAATTGAAGATGACACAGCACTGGCGTGGTGCTATCACAGTATGGGGAATCTTTCTACCTATCAGGGCAATAATGACCAAGCTCTAGCATGGCACTTCAAAGCACTGGAATTGAGAGAAAAAATTGGTGACCTTCGTGGCAAAGGTTGGTCACTTAATAACATTGCTTGGGTGTTTGAAAATCAAAATCAATTGGATAAAGCGCTCGAGTATCGCGAGAAAGCTGCTGCAGTTTGGCGCACGCTTCACGATGTTGAAGGGCTGGCTGCCACCACTGGCTATCAAGCTGATGTGTATAGCCGACAAGGCAAACACGAGCTTGCACTGGCACGCGCTCACGAAGCTATTCGCCTGCTCAGGCAAGCAGGAATTTCGCTCACTCACAGCTGGCTGCAGCTTGGCAAGTTTTACATTGCGGCGGCAAAATACGATTCTGCCTTGATGGCGCTCGATTCAGCTCTCCATACGGGCGAGAAACGCTACTTCCCTCGCATTCACAATGCCCTTGCACAGTGTTATTTCCTGATGCATCGCTACGACGACGGCATTCGGCACGCCCAAGTCGCAATTAAGCTTGCTCAGCAAGGACAAGATAAAGTACCACTTGAAGAAGCCTATCGAATTGCCTCTGCGCTATACGAAGCCAAAAACGACTTTAAACAAGCCTATGCCTGTTTCAAAGCATACTCCGCACTGCACGATAGTATGCGCTCGCTTGCTACGCAAAATCAGATTATGAGCCGTGAAGTGAACTACCAAATTGGTTTGCGTGAAAAGGAAATTGAGCAACTGCGTAAAGAGCAGACAGCTCAAGCGACGATTCGCAATATGCTCATTGCACTGGTCATTTTTGCTGTCATCATTTTACTTTTGCTTTACTGGCGATACCGTGCTTCACTTAGAGCTAAGCAAATTCTGCAGCACAAAAACGAGGAGCTCAGCGCAAAGAATGCTCTCATAGAAATTCAGCACGCTAAGTTGAAACAAGCCTTTCGGAGTCTCCAAAACACTCAGCAGCAGCTTGTGCAGCAAGAAAAGCTGGCTGCCTTAGGCGAAATTGCCGCTGGCATTTCACACGAGATTCAAAACCCCTTGAACTTTGTGAGTAACTTTGTCTCTCTTGCGCAAGAGCAAAGTGAGGAACTTTCTCAGATGCTTGCCGATGATGCCGTGCCACGTCGGGCTATTCAGGAAAAGTTAGAAAGTTTGAAAGTCAAGTTAGAACGTGTGGCACACCACACTTTGCGCGCTTCTCGAATTGTGAAATCTATTTTAGAGCATAGTAAGAATGGTAGAGGCGAGCGTGAAGAAACGGATCTTAACTTGCTGCTGAAAGAGTATGCACAGTTGGGCTACCACAGCTACAAAATGCGCGACCTTTCGTTCAATGTTGCCCTGCGTTTTGATTTAGATAGCAACCTACCCAAATTTTTTGTTGTGCCGCAGGATTTTAGCCGTGTATTCCTGAACCTTGTGCAGAATGCCTTTTATTCCACCTACCACAAGCAGCAAGCCTTGCAGCGTCAGTCTGAGCAAAATTTTTCGCCTGAAGTCAGAGTCAGCTCACATGCTTTGCCCAACGCTGCCCAAATCCGCATTTGGGACAATGGGTTTGGCGTGGCACCAGACTTGCACGAAAAAATTTTCCAGCCATTTTTCACTACAAAACCAGGCACTGAAGGCACAGGACTGGGTCTTTCTATCAGCCGTGATATTATTACCGCATACGGGGGTAAAATTTGGCTGGAATCACGTGAAGGGGAGTATGCAGAGTTTATCATTGAGCTGCCTTACACGGCAATGAATGCTCACTTGCCATTGCAACCTGTTACTGCTGATGTCTAATGATGAATTCTACTCTTCACACTGAGCGCGCCGCATTAGTTTGTTTGTCAGAGACACCGCTCAACATTCAGGAAATCTTAGATGCAGTGCGAGCACCAGAATGCGGTGGACTTGCACTTTTTGTGGGTACTGTGCGTAATCATTCAGGTGGCAAATCTGGGGTGCTTTGGCTTGAGTATGAAGCATACAAATCCATGGCACTTAGAAAAATGCAGGAAATTGCTGCCACTGCCAGTCAGCTCTACCCTGTTAAAAAATTAGCTATCGCCCATCGGGTCGGGCGCTTAGAGATTGGCGAAGATGCTGTAGCAATTGCTGTCAGCACACCGCACCGCAAGGAAGCTTTTGCAGCTTGCAAGTTCATCATTGATGCAATTAAGACTACCGTTCCTATTTGGAAAAAAGAGGTCTTTGCTGACGGCGCCGTTTGGGTTGATGCTTGCACACGGTAGAGTTCTAGCAGATTAGCTTCCTAAGCCCAAAAATCAAGCGGAGACCTCCGCATCGGTCTCCGCTTGTCGTTTTGATTCCCGCACGTTGCTCTTTGCTTAGCTTGGTGGTAGCTCTGGAATTGGGATCGGGAAACTCACGATGATGCGGTCAGTTGGTCGGTCAAGTGGCAATTCGTTCAGTCTGCCCGGCAAATTGTTTGGATTTGGGCTGCCAGGGCGTGTAGGGAATCGGCGCATATCTACCCAGCGATGCCCTTCCATAAAGAGCGAGTATCGTCGCTCATAGATCAAGCGGTCGAGCGCATTAGTTGCGTTGGTGCTTCCTGCAGGATAGGGCGGCACGCCTGCGGCTTGGCGCACAGCATTCAAATCTGCTTCTGCAGCCGCAAAGTCTTGCAAGCCACTTCCTCCTAAAATTCGCGCCTCAGCACGCAGGAGCAACAGTTCTTCATTACGCAAAATTGGAAGTGGCGACACGTTCGTGGGTGCAATGTTGAGCGTGGCGCTGGATGTCAGTCCTTCAAAGGTGCGCGTTTCACGGCGGAAGATTTTGTTCAGACGCCTATCCGTTGCCGTATCCGTGTTGTCTCTGAAGAATGACGGATGCACCCAGAGGTTGGGCAGTGGAGCAGATGCCACTTGAAACAGCGGATTGGTTGCATCATTTGGCGCCGTGCTAAAAACGTGGTAGACACCACGTTGCATATTTGCTTCTGTGGGTGTGCTGGAAATGAACGACTGTGCAAGTGCTGCCAAGCATGTTGCATAGTCACCTTGATAGGCTGCAACGCGTGCGCGCAGCCCTCGATTGAATTGTCGGAATGTTGCAGGCGTGTTGAACCCTGCAAACCCTGATGATAGCCTAAACGGAAATGGCTCGCTGCCAGCTCGGCTCAGTTGCTGGTCTGCTTCATCGAGTAAGGCTGCAATGCGGCGAATGGCTTCAGCGCGTGGCACAATCGGTGCACCGGCTGGGTCAGTCGATGCCTCAAACTTCATGCCGTTGTCATACTGCCAATTATGAATCAGCAGATACTGATAGGCGATAATCGTATTGGCGAATCCACGCGCTGCATCAGCCTGTGCTGGGGAAAGTCCCGCACTAGCCACACGCTCCAAAAATAGGCGGGCTTGTGCAATTGCGCGGTAGCGCGGATTGACTCCTCCGCTTACGAAACCGCCACCTGGATCTGGTTGCCCTTGAATATACTCGCTACGGAAACGTGGGTCATCTTGTCCGAAGTGAATCATCTCACGCCCCACGCTGCCTGTGCCGATAAGGTAAGTGCCCACAACACGCATCTGCGCTTCCAATCCTGTGACAAAGCTCTGGAGCGTTAGTGTTGCCGGGCTTGGTGCATTTGGGTCAGGGAAATCCCGATTCGGGCACCCATATTGAGAGAGTGCCAAGAGCAGCACACTCAGTGCCGCAACAGTTCGCTTTGTTTTGTGAAGCCCTGTTTGTTGATTCCGCATTTGAAGTTTCTCCTGAAAGTTTCTGTTTTTTTACAATCCAAACTGGATGTTGAAAAAGAAACTACGCGATGATGGGAATGGCGTTACCTCAATTGAGCCAGCCGTTGCCAGATTGCCAAAGTTGCTCACTTCAGGGTCGTAGCTCGAGTAGCGTGTAAACATTAGGAGATTTCTGCCTGCAATCCCAATACGCAGATAAGACACTGCGCCGCCGAAGAAACTGCGTGTCAGTTCAGGGTCAAGTGTGTAAGTCAAGCTCAGTTCACGCAGTTTGATGAAACTCCCATCTTCCACATATGGTGCGGTTGAGGTGGCCCGTGCTCGCACTCGCTCACGCGCAGCTTCTACATCAGGCGAAATTCCTGTGCCATCTGTCAAGAAACGCGACAGATTGATGACCTTATTACCTTGACGCCAGTCAAAGAGGAAGAAGAGTTCAAACCCATAGACACGCAAGCTATTTGAAAAGCCCATATTGAAGTCAGGCTGTTCATCGCCTAAGATGAGACCATTAAATTCTCCTGGGCGCGCGTTTGGATTTGGCGCATTGGGGTTCGGTCCAAAGCTCTCACGTCCAACAATGCTAAACGGCGAATAGCCTTGACGAATCGTGTAAGCACCTAAGTTTACACCAAATCCACCTCGCTGGAAGGGCGGCACATCTAAGCGTGTAATTTCAGCACGGTTTCTTGAGAAAATCACTCGTGCTGTCCAGTCCACCTCTCTGCTTCGAATGGCATTGACCGTCAGTGCCGCTTCAATACCGAAGGTTCTCATTGCACCCGCATTTACGAGCTGGCTGGTAAAACCTGATGAAGGCGGCAACTGCTTGAGCAAAATGAGGTCGTCAATGTTGCGCAAGAAGTAGGTAAATTCTAGCGACGCCAGTCCGTTAAGAATCCCGGCATCGAACCCAAACTCAATTTCGGTTGTACGCTCAGGTCTGACATTGTCGTTTCCATTGCGCAGCGGCACCAAAGCGCCAATGAGACCTGTTACATTTGCAGGCACAAACGAGAGAAACTTTGACTCTGGCGGCGCAAGTGTGCCAGCTTGACCAACTGCGGCTCGCAGTTTCAGGTAATCAATCGTGTTGCTAATGCCTTTCCAGAAATCAAACTTGGAAAGAATGATTGACGCACCTGCTCCTGGGAACAAGTAAAATTGATTGACATCAGAGTTGACGCTGCTTCGATCGCCGCGCAGTTTCACATTTAGGAAGCCGACACCGCCGAAGTCAATATCCGACTGAATGTAAAAGCCTTGGTCGTATTGGCGCGTAATTGTTTGCTGTTGTGTAACCTCTACACCTAAGCCAACCGATGCAAGGTCCGCCGTCAGCCCACGCACATTGACCAAAATGCTGCTGTTGTCACGGTTTTCAATCTGAAAGCCTGCAGAGGTCGTTATCGCAATGTTCGAGAAGCTCACATTATGCACCGCGCTCAGCCAGAGGTTGTTGAAAAAGTTGGTCACATTGTTCGCTGCATTTTCGCCCGGTGCAGCCTTCGCTTGCTCATGCTGTGTGTTGACCGGTGAGGTAATCACATTACGCTGGCTAATGTAATCTGCGCCACCGCTCGCAATAAAATTCAGGCTTTGATTTTCCATTCGGAACACATTGAAATCCAGACGAAATGACCCAATCAGGCGATCTATATATTCTTCATTGCGCACTCGCTCAATAATTTCTGCTGGATTTGATGGTGCAAACGGGAACACAGGAAATGTGCCGTCTGGACGCTGACGCACATCAAGAAAGCTAGGCAAGCGTGTCATCGCATAGCCGATGCTTGTAAGCGTTACGTTTGCATTGCCTGTTGCCGAACGCTGTGAATTTGAATTCACATAGTTCAAGCCAATGTCTGCCGTAAGTCTATCACTAAATCTGTGCGTCAGATTTGAGCGCACAGCGTAGCGATTGTAATAAGTATGGCGGATAATGCCTTGGTCGTTACGGGCTTGCCCTGAAATGGTAAAGAGTGTGGTCGCACTGCCCCCTCGCGCTGTGATAGAGGTTTCGTTAATCAGTCCATTTTGACCATAAAATTCGCGCTCATAGTCGATATACTGACCATTTACGCCTCCGCTGCGCACAAAGGCATCAACCCCAGCTTGACCAAATGCTGCTCGTAGCCCTGTTGAGTCCTGACGCCAGTCGCGCGTGCCTTGCAGCTTCAGCACGGAGTTAAAGCCAATTTGCTGCGACACATCGATGCGCGTATCGCCCGGTTTGCCTTGCTTTGTAGTAATTACCAGCACACCTGCTGCAGCTTTTGAACCATAGACCGCAGTAGCTGCAGGCCCCTTGAGCACTTGGATGTCCTCAATGTCGTTTGGATTAATATCAGCTAAGCGACTCGATGGCTGGTCTTGTGAGCTTTGCGATGCACCCACTGCTGCATCGGTAATGGAGGTTAAGCCACTGTTGAAAGACTCATTGCTGACAATTACGCCGTCAATTACAATAAGTGGTTGCGTGTTGCCCTGAAGCGTCGTAATACCCCGCAGATTTAAGCTAATTCCTCCGCCTGGCGCCCCTGTGTTCTGACGAATGGACAGCCCTGGTACTTTGCCTGCAAACGCTTGGTCAAGCGTTTGTGCTGGTGCAGGAATCAACTCCTTTGCAGTGATTGTTCCAATCGAGTTTGGCGCACTCTCGCGTCGAATTCCTGTAGCAAGCCCTGTGACCACCACTTCTTCAGCGCGCAGAATATCTTCTTGGAGCTGAATGACCAAGTTGTCCGTGCTTTGCGTTACCACTACTGTTTTTTCCTTATAGCCTACCAGCTTCGCAGACAGTGTCGCTACAGGGTTCTTAACCACAAGGCGAAACTTGCCGAGCGCATCAGTAATCGCGCCGCCCCCTGTTTCCTTTACGCGCACCACTGCACCCAAAAGAGGCTCGCCTGTGTTGGCATCGACCACTGTGCCTGAGATAGTTAGCTCCTGTGCCATCACCGCTTTTGCAGTGAAAAACAGGATTGCCGCAAACGTAATTGCGTATCGTTTCGTCATATCACTGTTCTTTTGCTTGTTGAAGTTGATTGAGAAGACCACGGTTGCAATCGGCTTATTGCAACCCGCTGCTTGCTGCTTTGTTGATACTGCAATGTAGAGAGAAGAAAAGGATTTTTTTGCTAATGTGCAAATGCTTCCTCTATCTGCCTTGCTTGCCTATTGAAGCCTCACGGTCTTGCCTTCTTGCTAGCATTGCACTGCACGGATTTTTTCTGCACATTTGCACAAGCTGGAAGTAACTTAGGCTTCCCAAAAAGCCACAAGTTTTCACGAAAACCTCTGGGGGTATGCCACACACCATCACGCTCCTGCCGGGCGACGGCATCGGTCCTGAAATCACGCGCGCTGTAAAACGCATTTTAGCAGCCTCTGGCGTTCAAATTCACTGGGAAGAATATCTTGCAGGCAAGGCTGCTCTTGAGCAATATGGCGACCCTCTGCCTCAAGAAGTTTTGGACTCCATTCTGCGCAACAAGGTTGCTCTCAAAGGTCCGCTTACGACTGAAGTCGGCAAGGGCTTTAAGTCTGTCAATGTGCAACTGCGCAAGACCTTGAACCTCTATGCCAACCTTCGCCCTGTGAAAACCTTGCCCGGCGCTGGCGCAAAATATGAGGGCGTGGATATTGTCGTTGTGCGAGAAAATACCGAAAGCCTTTACGCAGGCATTGAAAATGAAATTGCTCCCGGCGTGGTGCAAGCCTCCAAAATTATCACGCGCGAGGCGTCGCTGCGCATTGCGAAATTTGCCTTTGAGTATGCCCGCACGCACCATCGCAAGAAGGTAACCGCCGTGCACAAAGCCAACATTATGAAACTTGCCGACGGTCTTTTCCTCAAGTGCTGCCAAGAAGTGGCAAAAGATTATCCTGAAATTCAATACGACGAAATCATCGTCGACAACTGCTGTATGCAGCTTGTGCTTAACCCTGCGCGCTTTGATGTGCTGGTGCTCGAAAACCTCTATGGCGACATCGTCTCCGACCTCTGTGCAGGTTTGGTTGGTGGCTTAGGTGTTGTGCCCGGCGCAAACATCGGCACTGAAGCCAGCGTCTTCGAAGCCGTGCACGGTTCTGCACCTGACATCGCTGGTAAAGGCATTGCGAACCCAACAGCAATGCTACTTTCCGCCGTGATGATGCTGCAACATATTGGCGAACATCACGCCGCTGAGCGTATCACCAGTGCCATCTACCGCGTAATGGGCGAAGGCAAAGTGCTAACCCCTGACCTCAAGGGCACCGCGACCACTGAGCAATATGCCGATGAACTCATTCGGTATATTGCGTAAGCCTCTGGCGTATTTCGTTTCGCAATGTGTTCAATCTGACGGCGCTCATCGCTTCAGCAAAGATCCTTTCTTTTGCTTGTGAATGATTAGGCGAAGCGAATCGTTTCTGTCTCAGGTTACGCTGCTCTCGGGTAACTTCGACAGCGCAGATGCGTTTGAGCCAAGTAGCCTTTTGCAAATCGTTTCGCTATGTCCACAGTTTTAAGCGCTCAACACCTTACTAAAACGTATCGCAGCGGTCAGGGCGAACTGACTGTGCTGAATCGGGTTTCTTTCGAGCTGCAGGCAGGTGATACGTGTGCGATTGTCGGTCCTTCGGGCAGCGGTAAAACCACGCTTCTGGGCATTTGCGCCGGTTTAGACCACCCTACTTCTGGCACGGTTACACTTTGCGGTATTTTGCTGAACTCGCTGAGCGAAGATGAACGCGCCAAAGTGCGTAACCAATATGTCGGATTTGTGTTCCAGAGCTTTCAACTGATTCCTACCCTCACTGCGCTGGAAAATGTGATGGTGCCTGCTGAGCTTTCACGGGAGCGGCATGCTCGCCAAGCGGCTCTCGAACTTCTGGAACGCGTGGGCCTGGGGCATCGTCTCTCACACTATCCTGCACAGCTTTCTGGCGGAGAGCAGCAGCGTGTCGCAATTGCTCGCTCGTTCATTAACCGCCCTAAAATTCTCTTCGCTGATGAACCTACTGGCAACCTTGACGCAGAAACCAGCCACACCATTGAGCAACTTCTCTTTGAGCTAAATCGTGATTATGGCACAACCCTTGTTATTGTTACACATAATCTTGAGCTTGCACAGAAAACCCAGCGCATTATTCGCTTAAAAGGTGGCTGCGTGGTCTCCGACCAACTTGTTGCACCGACTCAATCTGCAATCGATGAAATCCGCTCCTAACCATGCCCTTTGATGCATTTGTGTGGAGAATGGCTTGGCGCGATAGCCGCACGCACTGGCGCAAACTGTTGCTTTTTATGTCGTCTATTGTGCTTGGCGTGGCGGCACTGGTTGCCATCAGCTCGCTTGGCGACAGTTTGCAGCGCTCGGTTCGCACACAGGCAAAATCTCTCTTAGGTGCAGATTTACTTCTGGAGTCACGGCAGCCCTTTTCACCTGCAGTGGAACAGCTTATTGACTCACTGGGTGAGCACTCCCGTGAGGTAGATTTTTCATCCATGGTCTATTTTACCAAAAGCGGGGACACACGCTTTGTGCAAGTGCGTGCTCTCGATGGCAAATTTCCCTATTACGGAAGTCTGCTCACCGACCCCGATAGCGCGTCTCAGACATTTCGCAGTGGCTTTCAAGCCCTCGTCGATGCCCCTCTGATGCTTCAATTTCAAGCCTCAATTGGCGACACGATTAAACTTGGCGAAGCCTATTTTAGGATTGCAGGCGTGCTGAAGGAAGTCGCTGGCGAAGCAGTTGTCACGGCATTAGTCGGACCGCGCATTTACATTCCGCTGCAGACCTTGCCTGACACCAAGCTAATTCAATACGGCAGCCGTGTTACCTACAAAGCTTACTTCAAGTTCCCGCCTGAAAAAGATTTAGTAGCACTTACCACATTGCTTCGCTCAAAGCTGGAAAAAGAGTCCGTCTCGCTCGTTACTGCTGAATCGCGTCAAGCCTCATTAGGTCGGGCGCTGGAAAACCTCTACCGTTTTCTCAATTTGGTTGGCTTTATTGCACTGCTTCTTGGTGGCATTGGGGTTGCTAGTGCCATCAGCGTGCATATCAAGCAGCAACTGAATACAGTGGCTGTGCTGCGTTGTTTAGGCGCTCGTGCTGCACAGGCTCTTTGGATTTACCTTATTCAAGCTCTGGTGATGGGCTTTTTGGGCGCACTTGTTGGAGCTTTGCTCGGTTCTGGCACGCAATTTCTTTTGCCGTTCATCTTAGGTGATTTATTGCCCATCAAACTCGAGACCACCTTTTCACTTACTGCAATTTGGCACGGGTTATTAGTTGGGCTTAGCCTTTCTGCAGCATTTGCACTCTTGCCGCTTCTTGGTGTTCGCAATGTCTCACCGCTGCGAGTGTTGCGTGCAGCTTTCGAGGAGCAACCGTTGCCCGCAGACGCACTGCGCTGGCTTGTCTATGCTCTTATTGCTGGCAGCATTGTGCTTTTTTCAATTTGGCAGACGGCGCCGCTGCGTGCGGGTTGGCTTACAGGACTTTTCTTTGCGCTGTCTATTGGTCTTGCGTTTGGCTTACTTGCGCTGGTTGCAAGACTGCTTGTCGTCGGTGCCCGAGTTTTTTTTCCTGCTTTATGGTCATACACATGGCGACAAGGGCTTGCCAATCTTTATCGCCCAAATAACCAAACGCTCACGCTCATTGTCTCACTTGGTTTTGGCACGTTTTTGATTTCTACCGTTTATCTATCGCAAGCCACGCTGTTGGGTGAAATCTCTCTTTCAGCAAGCGAGCGCAATCAGCCCAATATGGTACTTTTTGACATTCAGCCTGACCAACGCGCTGGTCTTGAGCAACTTGTGCAAACCTTTCAGATGCCTGTCTTGCAAATCATTCCCGTTGTCACAATGCGCCTTCAATCGCTCAACGGTAGAGATATTCAGCGAGACAGTGCGATTTCTGAAAATTCGTTTTTGCGGGCGGAGTTTCGCGCCACCTACCGTGACTCACTTCTCAGCACTGAGCAGCTTGTGGCAGGTCGCTTTGTTGGAAAAATACGCTCACTTCAAGACTCGATTCTGATTTCCGTTTCAGATTTTTTTGCACAAAGTCAAAACCTCCAGCTAGGCGATGAACTTATTTTTGATGTGCAAGGCGTGCCTGTTAAAACCTACATTGGCAGCATTCGCCGCATAGATTTTCGGCGTGTGCAACCTGCCTTCACTTTGCTTTTTCCAGATGGCGTGCTTAACGATGCGCCTCAGTTTTATGCGCTTCTTACACGCACGCCCTCTGCCGAGATTTCTGCCCATTTTCAGCGCGCTGTTGTGCAATCGTTTGCAAACGTGTCTATTATTGACCTTGCACTCATTCTTAATACCGTGAGCGCTGTTTTTGACAAAATTTCTCTGGTGATTCAATTTATGTCACTTTTCAGCATTCTGACGGGGCTTACGGTGCTGGTCGGCTCTGTGCTTACCAGTCGGTATCAGCGAATGAAAGAAAGTGTGCTTTTGCGCACATTAGGCGCTACGCAGCGGCAAGTTGCTGCTATCATGGCTATTGAGTATGCCTTTTTAGGGGGCTTTGCAGCGGTTGCTGGCTTCGGTTTGGCTCTACTTAGCAGCTGGGCGCTTTCATATTTCATCTTCGAGGCCCCCTTCTTGCCTTCGCTTCTTCCCCTTGCGATTGGCGCAACTTTGGTAATTAGTCTCACCGTCTTAGTTGGGTTAGCCATCAGCCGCGATGTGCTGACCAAACCCCCGCTTGAAGTGCTGCGTCTGGAAGCCTCATAGAGCGCTGGTGCTTACTGCTCCTTATTTGCATTCGTAGCGCGGTGTAGATTTATGTCGTTTTAACTGAAAATTCCTATCTTCGCTCATACCTTAACCCAACGCTTCCCATACAATGCGGCAGTGGATTTCTATTTTGCTTTTATTCTTCCCAACTTTTACCGCCTTTGCGCAAGTTACCCCTGACACGGCAGTGATTGTTAGCGAAATTATGTATGATCCTCCTGCGGATGCAAATTCTGCCGATGAATTTGTGGAAGTCTTCAATACCAGCTTTACGCAATCGTTTAATTTGCGCAATTGGCGTCTC
Organism: Chloroherpetonaceae bacterium; assembly: GCA_025056565.1. Classification (NCBI taxonomy): domain Bacteria; kingdom Pseudomonadati; phylum Chlorobiota; class Chlorobiia; order Chlorobiales; family Chloroherpetonaceae; species Chloroherpetonaceae bacterium. The sequence continues at coordinate 108,734 of JANWWA010000011.1, forward strand.
GGCGATGCTACCTCGCTACGCACAATTGCGGACACGACAGCGGCTAACACGGGCAATGCAACGCTTCTTCCGCGCCGCTTTGCAGTCATCTTTACAGGTCCAGATTTTCGTCGGGCATTTGCTTATTACCGTCCTTTGATTCCAGCTGGTGCACTCATTTTACGCACCACTGCTAGCCTTGCTTTCAACAATACAGGCACAGAAACCGTCCGCTTGCTCAATGAGCGAGGCGACACGCTTGCAAGTTTTACTTACACAGGCGTCGCATCGAATCGTGGTCGTTCGCTTGAAAAAATTATCCTTAATCGCAACAATGCACCTACAAATTTTGCACCGAGTCTTAACATTGGTGGCACACCCGGCTCCATGAATTCCGTTACTCCCAAAGACCGTGACCTTGCGCTACGCATTGATGAACGATTTTCTACGCCGCCTCAAACCACGATTACGATTCCTTACACCATTCAAAATCGTGGCCTGTTGCCGTTTGGCAATGGCGCAATTACACGCATCTTTGAAGACCGTAACCGCAATGGTCTTGGTGACATCGCCGAGCAAATTAGCACCTCTACGCTCCTGCGCGACCTTGCACCCAGAGATTCAATTCGCCAATTTTTCACTTATACTCCTCGCTCCTCTGAGCCAGTGGATTTTATTCTTACGCTCAGCCTTGCAGGTGATGAAGATACTACAAACAATATTGTGCGCACACGTCTTTTCTTAGGCACGGCACAAAGGGCAGTGGTTATTAACGAGATTATGTATGCACCGATTCAAGACCCTAATGATTTTAAGCCTGACCAGCCTGAGTATGTGGAGCTCTTTAACCGAAGCAGTGCGCCAGTTGATTTGCGTGGTTGGTTTCTTACTGATGCACCAAATGAACGTGGAGAATTTAGTCGCTTTTTCTTTGCGCAAGATTCGCTTGAGAATTATGTTCTGCAACCAAACGAATATGCGGTCATTGCGCCTGACCGTGCTACAGTGCGCGATAGCACGCGTCTGGTTCGGTTTTTCACTTACTTACAGCGCGACCGCACCGCCAAGCTCTTTACATCGGTGCGTTCCAGTCCAACCAGCCGCACCAACCTCTCTGAATTTGGTCTCCGCAGCGACGGCGACCTTGTCGCACTTTACGACCACACAGGCTTTTTAGTGGATTCAGTGCGCTACTCGCCACGCTGGCATCATCCATTTTTCTCCTCTACGCGTGGGCTTTCGCTGGAACGCATTAGTCCTAACGCAGAAAGCAATGATGCGCGCAACTGGACCACTTCTACGAACCGCGAGTTTGGTGGCACACCCGCTCGGCAAAATAGTGTCTTTGCACCACCTCCTGACCTCTCTGGCAGCACTTCTACGCTGGCACTTTCGCCAAATCCTTTTTCACCTGACGGCGATGGACGTGATGACTTTCTGGTGATTCGCTATCAACTTCAGAGTGCAGTTAATCGAATTCGCATTAAGATTTTTGATGCCAGAGGCAGATTGGTGCGCACCTTAGCAAATAGCGAACCTTCTGGTGCACAGGGTGAAATTATTTGGGACGGCTTGGACGATAACCGTCAGCCCCTTCGTATCGGCATTTACATCATCTACCTCGAAGCGCTGGACGCCAATTCTGCCCTTATTGAAACGCTGCGTCAAACTACTGTTTTAGCAAAACCAATGCAGTAAGAACTGCTGCAGCGTCTATGCTTAACAGTGCATCAACTTTCTCTCCACTTTTCAACTTTCACTCCTTGCTTCTTTATACGTATCAATTTGTGCGCGCTGCAAGGTGCCGCTAAAATCCACATAAATTGTTTTTGTTTCGCTGAAAAAGTCATAGACTTGCCAGCCACCTTCACGATGTCCGTTGCCTGTTTGCTTCACGCCACCAAAGGGCAAATGCGCCTCTGCCCCAATTGTGGGTGCATTGATGTAAGTAATGCCCGCTTCAAAATCACGCATCGCTTGGAAAGCTAAATTGATATTTTTCGTGTAAAGCGATGAAGAAAGTCCGTAGCGCACGCTGTTTAAAATCTGCACGGCTTCTTCAAAAGTCTTAAATTTTATTACGGAGAGCACAGGTCCAAAAATTTCTTCTTGTGCAATGCGATAATCCCATTGCACATTTGTAAAGATTGTTGGTTCAATGAAGTAACCATTCTCCAAGCCATTTCCTGTTGCGCGTTTGCCGCCAATTACGCACGTGGCTCCTTCTTTTTTGCCAATTTCAATGTAGTTCAGAATGCGCTTCATCTGCGCTTCGTTGATGACAGGTCCGATGTCAACGCCTTCATCGTTACCGTAACCCAGTTTCAGTTTTTCGACGCGCTTGACGAGCATTTCGACAAATTTGTCGTGAATTTTCTCGTGTAGCAGTAATCGGCTGGTTGCGGTGCAACGCTGTCCTGTCGTGCCAAAGGCGCCCCACACCACGCCCTCAAGCGCTAACTTCAAGTCTGCGTCATCCATTAGGATCACGGCATTTTTCCCGCCCATTTCAAGCGAGACGCGCTTGTGCTGTTTTGCACAGTTTTGCGCCACGATTGCGCCAGTTTGCGTCGAGCCTGTAAAAGAAATGAGGTTGATGTTGGGGTCATCGACAACCGCCTTGCCGACTTCATCGCCACCGTGCACCAGATTAATCACACCTTCTGGCACGCCCGCTTCAATTAAGATTTCGACAAGCGTGTGGGCGGTTTTGGGCGTCTCCATTGCTGGCTTAAAGACAACGGTATTTCCGCACAGCAAGGCTGGAAAAATTTTCCAAGTTGGAATAGCCAGCGGAAAGTTCCAAGGCGTAATACACCCAGCGACGCCTACGGGCTGGCGTATGGTCATTGCAAACTTATTTGGCAGTTCTGAGGGCACGGTATAACCAAATAGCCTTCGTCCCTCTGCTGCAGCGTAGTAAGCCGTATCAATTCCTTCTTGCACATCGCCTTTGGTTTCGGTAAGGATTTTGCCCATCTCGCGTGTCATCTCGCGAGCAATTTCTTCTTTGCGCGCCTCTAAAATCATTCCTGCTTTGCGGATAATATCGCCGCGCTTGGGCGCGGGCACCAGTCGCCAACACTTGTAGGCTTCACGTGCGGCTTCAGCCGCGGCTTGCACATCGCTTTTTGCCGATTGTGGAAATTTGCCAATGCGGTCTTTGATATGAGCCGGATTGACTTTGACGAATGTCTTGCCCGATGCCGCAGGCTGCCACTTGCCGCCGATATAGTTGTGGTAAATCATTGCTTGCTCCATTTTCAGAAACGGTAATATGCCAAATATAACGCTTGCATCAACTTCTCTCCTCTCCAAAGGATAGCCCCTCAGAGCACCTTGAATGCGAAAAATTTTTCGCCAAATTTTAACTTGGACAGCCTTTGTCCTAGGTCTCTCTTTAACTTCAAGCGCAAGTTCTATGACAACATCAAACGCACAACATGTTCGTCAGCAGCGTTCTCGTCCGCCGCTCATGCGTATGCACCATATCGTTTCGGCACTGCAAGAAGGCAGGTATCCGAATTGCGCGTCGCTGGCAAAGCAGTTAGAGGTTAGCCCAAAGACGATTCAGCGCGACATTGAGTATATGATATACCAGCTGGGTGCCCCGATTGGATACGACAGTTCGCGCAAAGGTTACTATTTCACGGAGCCAAACTGGTTTTTGCCTCAGGTATTTCTCAGAGAGTCGGAGCGCTCGGCGATGGCAATTGCAGAGAAAATCTTGGAGCAGTATAGCGGACTGCCCGCCTACGACGATGTCAAGGCAGCGTTTGAGAAGTTTTTCAAACAGTTGCCTCAAGATGATGCAGCCCTGCGCACGGAAAATGCTTTGTTCTCGTTTGAACCGCCCCCAAGTTCAAGCGTAGAAAAAGCCATTTTCCGCACCGTGCAGGCAGCTGCCTCTATGCAAAGGAAAATCAAGATGCGCTACCATACGGCATATAGCAACACGCTGAGCGAGCGCATCGTGCATCCATATCACTTTCACCAATCGGAAGGGATATGGTATCTCATCGCATACTGCGAACTGCGTCAGCAAGTGCTCACCTTTGCCATGAACCGCATTCAGGATGCCGTGCAACTTGATGAGGCTTTTGTGAGAGACGACAGCTTTGACCTTCAGCAGTTTCTGGCAACGGCGTTTTTGATGTTTAAGGGTGATCGGTGTTATACGGTTCGGATTCGCTTTTCCCCTTACCAAGCGCGGTGGATTCGGGAGCGAGTTTGGCATGCGACGCAGCGCTTGGAAGATGAGCCTGACGGCTCGCTGGTGCTCTCGTTTAAGGTGGAAAATCTCCATGCAGCGCGTCTTTGGGTTATGAAATACGGCGCGGAAGCCGAAGTGCTGGAGCCTGAAGCGCTACGCGACCTCATTCGCCAAGAAATTAGCAAAATGATTGAGCTGTATAGCCGAAAATCTTAGCCATAAACAAGGGGGCAAGAATTATGAAGCAAGGCGCAAGCTACATATATTTGCAAGTCGCAATGCCACACTTACCGTTTAGAGAGTCAAAAAAGGTGTAACTTTTGCTGAGTGTTTGACCAATGAGAATTCTTGCAACGCTAAACATTGAAACCAATGCCCTACGCCAATATCTCTGCCAGTCTCTCCGATGCGGATGTGCGTGCGATTCGTGAGGCGCTTGAGAGCATCAGAGCCAAACTTCCGTTCCTTGTTACGCTTACACCTAAGGAGCGGCGCAGCCTTGTCAAGATGGGCGAAAAGAGCGTTCCATTTGTGCAGCAATGCTTGCAAGCGGTGAAGGACAACCCCTCGCTGATGCCGCCCACATTCAATGTGCGCGAATTTGAAGCCGATGTCAATTTGGCTTCCACGCTGCTCCCGATTTTGCTAGCCGTGCAAGACCTTGCTGCCAAAATTGACGATACGCTTTTAGCTGTTGGCAGCGAGGCGATGCGCCAGAGCAATGATGTCTATGCGCAGGTGAAACTGAATGCACGCCGCAATCCCGCGATGAAAGCGACAGCCGAACAACTCGCCACCCGCTTTAAGGCTATTGGTGAGGGTCGGCGCAAGAAGTCGGCATCCAAGTCTTAGGGTGCGCTGTGTTTCCCCGTCGTGCTCTCCTTTATGAGGCTCAGGGGGAGATGCTCCACCCTCCAAGCGTGATGAATCGTGTTCTGAGGTAGATTCCTCTCCCTTCAAAGGAGATTCATCTTCTGCCGAAGGCAATTCATTAGGTTTGGCGACAGAGGTATCTGGCTTAGAGGGAGCTTTATCTGGCTTGTAGGTCGATTTATCCAGTTTGCCGAGAGATGCATCTTGCTTAGTAGGAGATACATCACGCTCAGAGGTAGATGCATTTGGAGTATTAGGAGAATTTGTACCAAAAAAGTCTATACCGTTGAATGAACTAATGGTAATTTAGAACTACAAAATTAAAGTATGCTTGACACGCTACTCCAAATTGGACGGATATTCCGAGAAGAAAAGCGGCTGTATCATCATCGATACATCAAGCCTGCGCCTGTGCCTGACAAGAAGAATCCCATTACTTTTCTCTCAATTCCTGTAAGCGCAGATTTTAAGTTCGACTTGGACAACATTCAGGAAGTCCCTGAAAATCAGCGCGACAGGCTGTATTACCTGACATTCAAAACATCGGACACAGATGGGTTTGTAAAATATCT